>ANAW01000235.1:0-39595 GCA_000340945.1 Nocardiopsis synnemataformans DSM 44143
CAGCGCTCGGCCGGTCACCCCGCAGGCGCTGGCCGGGCGGGTGCGCGACGCCGCGGCCGACCTGACCCGGCGCCTGGACGGGCGCGCCTCACCGTAGCGGCGGGGTCCGCTCCACGACCGAGGGCAACGGGGCCGTGAGCTCCACCATCCGCAGGATCTTCTCCTTGAGGTCGGCGGGCACCTGCACGTAGAACTGCGTGGGCGCGTCCACCGCCTCCAGGTCCAGGCTCTCGGCGGTCTCGGCCCAGCTGGGCAGCTCCGCGTCGGTGCGGTGGGTGTCCAGCACGAACTCGATGAAGTAGGTGAGCCTGCGCCCGCCGGTGTGCACCTCGCGGATGCGCCGGATCTCCGACCAGGCGATGAACGTCCCCTCACCGGGGAACGACCACTTGCGCTCCTGGAGGACCGTGACGCCGTCGCTGTCGGCGCTGATGCCCTGCCGGGTGATGCGCTGGGGCAGCCCGCGCAGCACGAACACGTTGCTCCCCGGACCGACGAAGAGCATGGCCAGGCCGGCGAAGGCCCACAGCGTCACCGAGCCGACCGTGGTCTCCTCGCGCAGCACGTGCCAGAGCATCGACCCCAGGACCACCAGGAACCCCGCGGTGAGGGCGGCGGAGAAGTAGGCCGCGGCCATCCACATCCGCGTGTTGGGGCCGCGCAGGCTGACGTACCTGCGCAGGTGGGAGACGCTTTCGGGCGTTCGGGTCAGGTCCGAGGGAACGCCTCGGGGGGCGGCGGGGGCGTCCGCGGGTTCGGGGGAGGCCATACCCACCATTGTCCCCACTCCGGCGGGTGCTCCGTGCGCCGGATCCCCCGCGGCCGCGGGGAGGTCGGCCAAAGCACGGGTGGACGCTGCCGGGGAGCGCTAGAGTCCGGTCCATGAGGCCGAACACGAGCGAGTACGACACCGAGCTGAGGTTGAACGGCGAGGTGATCGTCCTGGACGGGATGCCCTACCAGGGGCGCACCGTGCTTCCGGAGGGGCCGGACAGGTTCGCCTGCCTGGAGCGCTGGGCCAAGGGGGTGGCCGAGACCCTGGGGGAACCGGTGACCTGGCGCGCCGCGGAGAACGGGCGGCTGGCCGGGCGCGGGACGGTGCAGCCCGGTCCCGGCGCTCAGAACCGCCGGGCGCTCTGAGCTCCGCACTTGGCGCACTGGAACTTGCGGTCGTCGCCGAGTATCCAGTCGTGGTCCCCGCCGGTGGGGCACGTAGACATCGACACCATCTCCTCACAGGGGCTGTCGGGGTGCGTGCCGATCACTCTATTTCCCAAGAACCACACCAGTCCCGAGAATGAGAAGTTCGCTCTCGTATTCACGTACGGCTGGGGCGTCGGCAACGGTCACCGGACCCGGACACGCGCGTGGGGCCCGTCGCGACCGCGACGGGCCCCACGGAAAACCTGTGGGGGAAGGCCCGCTAGTTCTGCCGGGCCCTCATGTGGGCCTCGACCGCGGCGCGGTCGGCGCGCAGCTTGGCCAGGGCCTCGTCGAGGATGAGCTTGCCCTCCTCCTCGCTGCGGCGCTCCTTCACGTACGCCAGGTGGGTCTTGTACGGCTCGGTACGCGGCGGCGAGGGGGGGTTCGCCTTGTCCTTGCCCGCGGGGAAGCCGCAGCGCGGGCAGTCCCACTCGTCGGGGACCAGCGCCTCGCTCGCGAAGCTGGGCACGACCTCGTGCAGGTTCGCGCAGTAGAACGGAACCCGGACGCGCGGAGCGGCCTCGCCCCGCTCGGCCTCGCCCATGGGACCGGCTCCGACACGGCTGCCACGAATGGCACTGCCACTACCCACGAAAAACTCCTTCGGCGAACTCGCTCACCGGTTCTCGGGCGAGCTTGACGGTGGACGGGGTGCGCCCGCGGGTCGCGGGCTACATGCCCCGGTTGATCAACAGGCCGAGGATGACGATGGCGAGGATCCACACGACCCCGATCACGACGGTCATCCGGTCGAGGTTGCGCTCGACCACCGACGATCCGCCGAGCGAGGACGTGACGCCGCCGCCGAACATGTCGGAGAGACCGCCGCCCTTGCCCTTGTGCATGAGCACCAGGAGGACCAGCAGCACGCTGAGAAGCATCACGAGGATGGACAGACCGAGGATCACACGCTCACCCGTAGCTCGACCCCGAAGCGGGGGGGTTATGGACCGACCCCCGTTTCCCGTGCGCACCAGCGGTGACACCGGGCCGGTGCGGACACCTGGGAAGCAGGGGACCGGGGACAATTTCGGATTTTACCGTGCCCTTGGCAGCACGGGCGGGGAAACCGCGAGGCACGGAGAACCCCACAGCGAAGTCTAGCCCGACCGGCGACCTGTCGGGCACCCCGCCCGTCACCATCGGGCATCGAAGCGTGACGGGCGGGGTCCGCGCGGCGCCTAGCGCTCGCCGAAGCGGATGATCTTCACGAACTCGTCGGCCTTGAGGCAGGCGCCGCCGACCAGGGCTCCGTCGACGTCGTCCTTGGCCATGATGCCGGGGGCGTTGTCGCCCTTGACCGAACCGCCGTAGAGGACGCGCACCGCGCCCGCGACCTCCGGCGAGTACAGCTCGGCCAGGCGCGCGCGGACCGCCGAGCACACCTCCTGGGCGTCCTCGGGGGTGGCGACCTCGCCGGTGCCGATGGCCCACACGGGCTCGTAGGCGACGACGATCCGCTCGGCCTGCTCGGCCGGGACCTCCTTGAGGGCGCCGTCCAACTGGGCCAGGACGTGCTCGACCTGCTGGCCCGCCTTGCGGACCTCCAGGCCCTCCCCCACGCACAGGATCGGGACGATGCCGTTGGCGAACGCCGCCTTGACCTTGGCGTTGACCAGGGCGTCGTCCTCGCGGTGGTACTCGCGGCGCTCGGAGTGGCCCACCAGCACGTAGGAGCAGTCCAGCTTGGCCAGCATGGAGCCGGAGATCTCGCCGGTGTAGGCGCCCTTCTCGTGCGCGGAGATGTCCTGGGCGCCGTAGACGATCTTGAGCTTGTCGCCGTCGACCAGCGTCTGGACGCTGCGCAGGTCGGTGAACGGCGGCAGGACGACGACCTCGGCGTTGCCGTAGTCCTTGTCGTTGAGCGCGAACGCCAACTTCTGGACGAGCGCGATCGCCTCCAGGTGGTTGTTGTTCATCTTCCAGTTGCCCGCGATGAGCGGCAGGCGCTGGGACATGTCGGCACTTCCTCGTGTGTGAAGGGGAACTTCGGGCTTACTTCAGGGCGTCGATACCGGGCAGGTCCTTGCCCTCCAGGTACTCCAGGCTGGCGCCGCCACCGGTGGAGATGTGGCCGAAGGCCGCCTCGTCGAAGCCCAGCGCGCGCACGGCCGCGGCGGAGTCGCCGCCGCCGACCACGGTGAAGGCGTCGGAGTCGACCAGGGCCTGGGCCAGCGCACGGGTGCCCCCGGCGTAGGGCGCCATCTCGAACACGCCCATCGGGCCGTTCCAGAACACGGTCCGGGTGTCGGCCAGCTTCTCCGCGAAGAGCTCCTGGCTGCGGGGGCCGATGTCCAGGCCCATCCGGTCGGCCGGGATGGCCTCGACGGGGGCCACGTCGTGCGCGGCGTCGGGGGCGAACTTCTCGGCGGCCACGACGTCCACCGGCAGGACGATCTCCACGCCCTCGCGCTCGGCCCGCTCCAGGTAGCCCTTGACGGTGTCGAGCTGGTCGGCCTCCAGCAGGCTGGAGCCGACCTCGTAGCCCTGGGCCTTGAGGAAGGTGAAGACCATGCCGCCGCCGATGAGCAGGCGGTCGGCGGTGCCCAGCAGGTTGTCGATGACACCCAGCTTGTCGGAGACCTTGGACCCGCCCAGGACCACGGCGTAGGGGCGCTGGGGGTCGCCGGTGAGCCTGCGGAGCACCTCGACCTCGTTCAGCACCAGGCCGCCGACGGCGTGCGGCAGCCTGCCGGGCAGGTCGTAGACGCTGGCGTGCCTGCGGTGCACGGCGCCGAAGGCGTCGCCCACGTACAGGTCGGCGAGCTGGGCGAAGCGGTCGGCGAGCTCCCCGCGCTCGGCGTCGTCCTTGCTGGTCTCCCCCGGCTCGAAGCGCACGTTCTCCAGCAGGGCGACCTGGCCGTCCTCCAGGGCGGCGGAGGTGGCGCGGGCCGACTCCCCGGCGGTGTCGGAGGCGAAGGCCACCTCGGCGCCGAGCAGCTCGCCCAGGCGGGCGGCCACCGGGCGCAGCGAGTAGCGGGGGTCCGGGGCGCCCTTGGGACGGCCCAGGTGGGCGGCGACGATGACGCGGGCGCCGCGCTCGCGCAGCGCGGAGATGGTGGGCACGGCCGCGCGGATGCGCCCGTCGTCGGTGATCCGGTCGCCGTCCAGGGGCACGTTCAGGTCGGCCCGGACGAACACGCGCCTGCCGGAGACGTCGAGGTCGTCGATCGTCCGCATGCTGGGTCTCCTCTTGGAATGTGGGATGTGGCGGTCCCGGGCGGTGGGGCCGGGAGGGGCGCGTACGACGGCACCCCTCCGCGCGCACTGCGGGCGAAGGGGTGCCGTCTCACGCGCCGGTGGCCATGAGGGCCGTGGACGCTACAGGCCGGAGCCGACCAGCTTGGCCAGGTCGACCAGGCGGTTGGAGTAGCCCCACTCGTTGTCGTACCAGCCGACGATCTTGACCTGGTTGCCGAAGGCCATGGTCAGCTTGGAGTCGAAGGTGCACGAGGGCGAGGTGCCGACGATGTCGGAGGAGACGATCTCGTCCTCGGTGTAGACCAGCACGTCCTTGAGCGGACCCTCGGCTGCGGCCTTGAACGCGGCGTTGACCTCGTCCTTGGTGACCTCGCGCTCCAGGGTGACGACCAGGTCGGTCACGGAGCCGTCGGGCACGGGGACGCGCATGGCCATGCCGTCCAGCTTGCCCTGGAGCTCCGGGATGACCAGCGCGGTGGCCTTGGCGGCACCGGTGGTGGTCGGGATGATGTTCTGCGCGGCCGCGCGGGCGCGACGCAGGTCCTTGTGCGGGAAGTCCAGGATGACCTGGTCGTTGGTGTAGGCGTGGACCGTGGTCATCAGGCCCTGCTTGACGCCGAAGCTGTCCAGGAGGACCTTGGCCATCGGCGCGACGCAGTTGGTGGTGCAGGAGGCGTTGGAGATGACGTGGTGGTTGGCCGCGTCGTACTTGTCGTCGTTGACGCCCATGACGACGGTGAGGTCCTCGCCCTTGGCCGGGGCGGAGATGATGACCTTCTTGGCGCCGGCGGCGATGTGCTTCTTGGCGTCCTCGGCCTTGGTGAAGTGGCCGGTGGACTCGATGACCACGTCCACGTTCAGGTCCGACCAGGGCAGCTGGGCCGGGTCGCGCTGGGCCAGCACCTTGATGGTCTTGTCGCCCACGCGGATGAAGTCGTCGCCGACCTCGACGTCGCCCTCCAGGGTGCCCAGCACGGTGTCGTACTTGAGCAGGTGCGCGAGCGTCTTGGTGTCGGTGAGGTCGTTGACCGCGACGATTTCGATGTCGCTGCCACCAGCGGCGACCGCGCGCCAGAAATTGCGGCCGATCCTGCCGAAGCCGTTGACGCCTACACGGATGGTCACGGAACCAATCTCCTCATATATCGCACATCATTTCCACCCGGGCATTACCCCCGCCCCGAACGCCGTACTCCGGGGTCAACCGGTCGACTGCCATGAGCAGGTCCAACGCACACAGGGTGTTCACCACGAGCCTAGCGGAGCACCGGCGGGGAGCCGCTGCTGGGCCACGGCCGGGCCTGCGGGCCCGGTGGATTCGCGACCATCCTGGCACTGCGAGCCGGAGAGGTCTATACCATTTTCCGAAGTTATCCCCGAGTTTTCGCAGTTAACAAAGCCGAACATCGGCGTTACGGCGGCATCGCCCGGGGCGGAGGGGGGACTCCGGGTCAGGGGACCAGCATGTCCGGGGTCAGGTTCGCCTCGGTGCCCTCGATGCCCAGGTCGCTCGCGCGCTTGTCGGCCATGGCCAGCAGCCTGCGGATACGCCCGGCGATGGCGTCCTTGGTCAGCGGCGGGACCGACAGCTGGCCCAGCTCCTCCAGGGAGGCCTGCTTGTGCGCCAGGCGCAGCTGGCCCGCTGCCACCAGGTGCTTGGGGGCGTCCTCGCCCAGGATCTCCAGGGCCCGCTCCACGCGCGCGCCCGCGGCCACCGCCGCCCGCGCGCTGCGCCGCAGGTTCGCGTCGTCGAAGTTGGCCAGCCGGTTGGCGGTCGCGCGCACCTCCCGGCGCATCCGCCGCTCCTCCCAGGCCAGCACGCTCTGGTGCGCGCCCAGCAGGGTCAGCAGCGCGCCGATGGAGTCGCCGTCGCGGACCACCACCCGGTCCACGCCGCGCACCTCGCGCGCCTTGGCGTGCACCTTCAGCCGGCGCGCGGAGCCCACCAGCGCCAGCGCGGCCTCCGGCCCGGGGCAGGTCACCTCCAGCGACATCGACCGGCCCGGCTCGGTCAGGGAGCCGTGCGCGATGAACGCGCCCCGCCAGGCCGACTCGGCGTCGCAGGCGCCACCGGCCACCACGTGCCGGGGCAGGCCGCGCACCGGGCGGCCGTTGTTGTCCACCAGCCCCGTCTGCCTGGCCAGGGACTCGCCGTCCTTGATCACCCGGACCACGTACCGGTTGCCCTTGCGCAGGCCGCTCGGGGACAGCACGACCACCTCCGACTCGTGGCCGAAGACCTCGGAGATGTCCTTGCGCAGGCGGCGCGCGGCCGCGCCCGTGTCGAGCTCGGCCTCGATCACGATGCGCCCGCCCACCAGGTGCAGGCCTCCGGTGAACCGCAGGATGGTGGACACCTCCGCCTTGCGGCAGCATGGCTTGAGAATGGTCAGCCGGCTCAACTCATCCTTCACCACGCCGGTCATCGCCATCGCTGAGGTCCTCCCCGTCACACAACCTGGCCCGGCACCACGCACTCGGCACCGGGGATGAGCCGCCGCGGCCCCGCCACGAGCGGCTTACTCCGTGGCAGACTACGTGACCAGGCGCTGGCTGCCGACCCCCGCACGGCGTGTTGCCCATCCGCCGACCAGCCGCGCCGCGCACCCTGGGGGCCTTCGTGCCGGTGTGCGGTCAATTGCTCCCGACCTGCGGGGACGGCACCCCCCGCGCCCCTCAGCCCTCCAGGATCCTCTCGAAGGCCGCCGCGAGCCGGTCGGGGTCGTGGCGCGGTGTGCCGTCGTCTCGGGACAGCTCCGCCAGCTCCAGGCGCCCGCCCAGCTCGCCGACCACCCGCACCAGGGGCTCGGGCTCCTCCACGGTCCCCCGGTCGGCGAGCACCACGTCCACCCCCAGTTTGGGCGCGTGCTCGCGCAGCACCTCCAGGTAGGTCTCGGGACGGAAGCCGTCGGTCTCGCCCTGCTGCGGGGACAGGTTCAGCGCCACCATGCGCTTGGCGCGGGTGGTGACCAGGGCGTGCGCCAGGTCCGGGACCAGCAGGTGGGGCAGCACGCTGGTGAACCACGACCCCGGGCCGAACACCACCCAGTCGGCCTCGCGCACCGCCTTGACCGCCTGCGGGCTGGCGGGCGGGTCCTCGGGGATCAGTGAGATGGAACGCACCTTGCCGTCGGTGCTGGCGCACGCCACCTGGCCGCGCACCGTGGTCAGCTCCTCGGGCCGCTCCGGGTCGATCCCCGACACCTCGGCGGCGATGTCCAGCGGCACCGACGACATCGGCAGCACCCTGCCGTGCGCGCCCAGCAGCTGGCCCACCCAGTCCAGGCCCGCCACGGAGTCGCCGAGCAGCTCCCACAGGGCCACGATCAGCAGGTTGCCGACCGCGTGGCCGTGCAGTTCGCCCTCGGAGCGGAAGCGGTGCTGGATCACCTCGCTCCAGGTGTGCCCCCACTCGTCGTCGCCGCACAGCGCGGCCAGCGCCATGCGCAGGTCGCCGGGGGGCAGGACGCCCAGTTCCCGGCGCAGGCGGCCGCTGGAGCCGCCGTCGTCGGCGACGGTGACGACCGCCGTCACGTCGGTGGTCACCCTGCGCAGGGCCGACAGGGAGGCGTGCAGGCCGTGCCCGCCCCCCAGCGCGACCACCCGGGGCGGACGCCGCCCGTCACCGTCGGGTGCTGTGCTCTTCGCCATGGCTGTGGTCTGCCCCTCGTCCCATGTCCACCGGACGAATCGGACCGTACCACCGAGAACGGTGCACCGTGGGCAGGGCGCGTGGCGGGCGCCCTCGGGTCACTCCCGTCCGACGTCCCGGTGGACCACGTGCACGTCCACACCCTGGCCGCGCAACCGGTCGGCGAACTGCTCGGCCATGGCCACGCTGCGGTGCTTGCCCCCGGTGCAGCCCACCGCCAGCGTCATGTAGTGCTTGCCCTCGCGCTGGTACCCGGCGATGGTCAGCTTGAGGACGTCGGAGTAGGCCTCCAGCATCTCCTTGGCCCCGTCCTGGGCCAGGACGTAGTCGCGCACCGCGTCGTCACGGCCGTTCATCGGCCGCAGCTCGGGAACCCAGTGGGGGTTGGGCAGGAAGCGGCAGTCGAGCACCAGGTCCGCGTCCACGGGCAGGCCGTGCTTGAACCCGAAGGAGACCACGTTGGCGCGGGGGCGCGCCTCGTCACTCTCCCCGAAGAAGCCGATCACCCGGGCCTTGAGCTGGTGGACGTTGAGCTGGGAGGTGTCGATGACCAGGTCGGCCTCGCCGCGCACCGCCCGCAGGGTCTCGCGCTCGCGGTCGATGCCGTCGGTCAGGCGCCCGTCGCCCTGGAGGGGGTGGGGCCTGCGCACACCCTCGAACCGGCGGACCAGGGCGTCGTCGCCGGCCTCCAGGTAGAGCACGCGCGCGGTGATGTCGCGCTTGCGCAGTTCCTCCACCGTGGACAGCAGGTCCTCGGTGAAGGCCAGCGAGCGCACGTCGACGACCACGGCGACCCGCGGCACCGCCCCGTGCGTGCGCCCGGCCAGTTCGATCATCGTCGGCAGCAGGCCGGGCGGCAGGTTGTCCACCACGAACCAGTCCAGGTCCTCCAGGGCCCTGGCCGCCGTGCTGCGGCCCGCACCGGACATGCCGGTGACGATGACCACCTCGGGTGGCAGTTCCCCGCCCAGTTCGACCGTCATGCGTCTCCTCCCCCGTCAGTGATGTGCTGTGCTGGTGCCTCGTCGCCCCGCCCGTCCGTTCCGGCGGGGCCGCCGGACAGGTGCGCGTGCACGGACTCGGCCAGTTTGGGGCCGATCCCGGGCACCGCCGCGATCTCCTCGGCCGTGGCCGAGGCGAGCCTGCGCACCGAGCCGAACGCCTTGATCAGGGCCGTCCTGCGGGACGGGCCCAGACCGGGCAGCTCGTCCAGGCTGCTGCCGGTCAGCGCCTTGGCGCGCTTGTGCCGGTGGTACTGGATGGCGAAGCGGTGGGCCTCGTCGCGCACCCGTTGGAGCAGGTAGAGCCCCTCACCCGCGCGGGGCAGGATCACCGGGTCCTCGTCGCCGGGCAACCACACCTCCTCCAGGCGCTTGGCCAGACCGCACACGGCGACGTCCTCGATCCCGAGTTCGTCCAGGGCGCGGCGCGCCGCCTCGGCCTGGGGCCGGGCGCCGTCCACCACCACAAGGTTAGGCGGATAGGCGAACTTCCCGGGTGACGGCTCGTCGTCGCTTTGGTGACCACCGTGGTCGCCGGTCTCCCCCATGCGGGCGACCTCGCCGCTCCTGGCGCTCTCCTCCAGGTAGCGCCGGAAGCGCCGGTGGACGACCTCGTACATGGCCGCGACGTCGTGCTGCTCGCGGCCGCCCTCGCCGCTGCCGCGGACGGAGAAGCGGCGGTACTCGGACTTGCGGGCCAGGCCGTCCTCGAAGACGACCATGGACGCCACCACGTGCTCGCCCTGGAGGTTGGAGATGTCGAAGCACTCGATGCGCAGCGGCGCCTCGGACAGCTCCAGGGCCTCCTGGATCTCCTGGAGGGCGCGGCCGCGGGTGCTCAGGTCCCCGGCGCGGTGGGTCTTGTGCCGGGCCAGCGACTCGGCCGCGTTCTTGGCGACGGTCTCCATCAGGGACTTCTTGTCGCCCCGCTGGGGCACCCGCAGGTCCACCGAGGAGCCGCGGTGCTCCGACAGCCAGGCGGCCATGGCGGCGGGGTCGGCGGGCTCGTGGGAGACCAGGACCTCGCGCGGGACGGCGGTGCCGGTGCCCCCGCTCTCGTCCTCGCCCCGGGTGGGGCCGTAGATCTGGCCGAGGAAGGTCCCGATCAGCTCGCCCGGGCCGGCGTCGGTCACCTTGTCCACCACGTAGCCGCGCTGGCCGCGGATGCGCCCGCCGCGCACGTGGAAGATCTGCACGGCCGCCTCCAGCGGGTCGTCGGCCATGGCGATGACGTCGCAGTCGGTGGAGTCGGGCAGGACGACGGCCTGCTTCTCCAGGGCGGCGCGCAGGGCCTCGATGTCGTCGCGGATGCGGGCGGCCCGCTCGTACTCCATCTCCCCGGCGGCCTCGCGCATCCGCCCCTCCAGCTCGCGCAGGAACCGGCCGGTGTCGCCCGCCAGGAAGGAGCAGAAGTCCTCGGCCAGGGCCCGGTGGTCCTCGGGCGAGGCCTTGCCGACGCAGGGGGCCACGCACTTGCCGATGTAGCCGAGCAGGCAGGGGCGGCCGCTGTTGCGGGCGCCGCGGAACACCCCCGGCGAGCAGGTGCGCACGGGGAAGACCCGCAGCAGCAGGTCCACAGTCTCGCGGATGGCCCAGGCGTGGGAGTAGGGGCCGAAGTAGCGCACCCCCCTGCGTTTGGCGCCGCGCATGACCTGCACCCGGGGGAACTCCTCGTTGAGGGTGACCGCCAGGTAGGGGTAGCTCTTGTCGTCGCGGTACTTGACGTTGAACCGGGGGTCGTACTGCTTGATCCAGGAGTACTCCAGCTGGAGGGCCTCCACCTCGGTGCCGACGATCGTCCAGTCGACGTCGGCCGCGGTGGAGACCATCTGCTGCGTGCGCGGGTGCAGTCCGGCGAAGTCGCGGAAGTAGGAGGAGAGCCGGGACCGGAGGTTCTTGGCCTTGCCCACGTAGATCACGCGTCCCGAGGAGTCCCGGAACCGGTACACACCCGGGTCGGTGGGGATCGAACCGGGCGCGGGGCGCAGGTGAGGAGTCGCAGCCATGGTCCCATTGTGGTAGGTCGGGGGGACATACGGCCAACCGAGCCCCGTGCGCCCCGTGCGTGGCGCGTCTCACCCCGCGGGCCCCTCCTCCGCGCGCCGGGCCCCTTCCCTCCGCGCCGCACGCGCCCGCGCGCCTCCGGCGCGGGTAAGCCAAACGTCACGATTGGGTATCCGCATGCTCTAGGTTGGGCGGGTACACAGGAACTTCCCGACATCGACGACAAGAGGGGGCCCTTCGTCGTGAGCCTGCCCCAATGGATCACGGTCGGCGTCACCGTCACGGTCGCGGTGCTGCTGGTCTTCGCCGTGCGCTGGGTGCTCAAGCACAAGCTGGGCAAAGCCTGGCGGGTGTCCCAGCACGTGGTCCACCGCACGACCTTCACGAGTTACGGCGCGGCCGCGGTGGTCGGCGCGAACCTGTCACTGCCCAGCCCCGCCAACGTGGACTGGGGCACGTACCAGGCCATCGACCACGCGATGAGCATCCTCATGATCGCGACGCTGACGGGCCTGGGCGTCAGCCTGGCCTACGCCGTCACGGACATGGTGCTGGCCCGGCTGTCGGTCGCCAACGGCGACGCCGACCGCAAGGCACGGCGCATCCAGACCCAGGTGCGGCTGCTGCGCCGGGTGATCACCTCCATCATCGTGGTGCTGGCGGTCGCCGCCATCCTGTTCACCTTCGACGAGGTCCGCGCGCTCGGCGCCGGGCTGCTGGCCTCCGCGGGCATCATCGGCATCGTCGCCGGTGTGGCCGCCCAGTCCACGCTGGCCAACCTGTTCGCCGGGCTCCAGCTGGCCTTCAGCGACGCCCTGCGCATCGGCGACGTGGTCGTGGTCGAGGGCGAGTGGGGCCGGGTCGAGGAGCTGAGCCTGGTCAACGTCACCATCAAGATCTGGGACGAGCGCCGCCTGGTGGTCCCGGTCGCCAACTTCACCACGACCAGCTTCGAGAACTGGACCAAGCAGGGCACGGCGATCACCGCCAAGGTGGTGTTCCCGCTGGACTGGGAGGTGCCGATCGAGGAGATGCGCGAGGAGACCGGGCGCCTGATCACCCGCAGCGACCACTGGGACGGACGCAGCTGGTCCTGCCAGGTCGTGGACATCGCCCCGACCGGCGAGGTGATGGTGCGGGTCGTGGCCACCGCCGCCGACACCGGGCACCAGTGGGACATCGCCTGCGAGATCCGCGAGCACCTGATCGGCTGGCTGGTCGAGAACTACCCCGAGTCCCTGCCGCGCCACCGCGCCCAGTTCCTGGCCTCCGACGACGAGAACGAGGCCGCCTACGCCGCCCAGTTCCCCACCTCGGCGTTCCGGCGCCACGAGCCCAACGGCGTCAGCGGCCCGCCCGGGGGCGACCCCGGCGAGGCCTGAGCCCGACCGAGCCGCACACACCACGGCGCCCGGAGCGATCCGCTCCGGGCGCCGTGGTGTCGTCTCTCCCGGGGCCTCCGCTGCGCTCCGGCACGCCCCTCGCCCGCCGGTCCCCTCAGGAGGAGGGGCCCTGGAGGATGATGTCGGTGCCCTCGACGGTGACCTCGAACGGCTCCAGCGGCTCCTGTGCCGGGCCCACCAGCGCCTCCCCGGTGGAGATGTCGAACTCGCTGCCGTGGCACAGGCACCGGATGACCTCGTCCACCTCCTGGACGGTGCAGCCCGCGTGCGTGCAGGAGGCGCCGAAGGCCCGGTAGTCGCCCGCCTCGGGCTGGGTCACGACCAGCTTGCTGTTGCTGAAGACCGCTCCCGCCCCCTCGGGGACGTCGGTGGTCTGGCCGACCACCTGGCCGTACCGGACCTCCTGGGGCTTGGGCTCCTGTCCGCCGCAGGCGCTCACGGCCGTGACGGCCGCGGCCGTCCCCGCCGTCCCGAGCAGTCGGCGCCTGCTCATCCCGCACCCGCACGTCCTCTTACCGGCCACGACGAAACGCTCCTCACCTGCGCCGAAATATCACTACACAATGTAGTAGGTACGGCGGGGTGCCCGGGTTCCGGGGTGTGCGCGAAAAACCCCTCAGCCCTGCGGCGGGTACGGGGGCGGCGCCGGGGACCGCGGGTCCGCCGCGGCCACGTCGAGCACCACGGTCCCGGCGATCCGGTCGTGCAGTCCCTGCCGGTTGGGCCGGTTCCAGGCCGCCATCCCGCCGGTGAGCAGCGCCGTCACGGCCACCAGCACCCACCAGAACCAGCCGATGGTGAAGAGCAGGAAGAACAGCAGGAAGGGCAGGGCCAGCAGCGCGGCGCGCACCGCCAGGGCCGCGAGGGGCGGCGCGCCCAGGCTGCCGTTCCCGGCCTGGGGTGCGACCCTCAGGCCGACGCGGCGCTTGCCCAGGGTCTGCTGCCAGCGGGAGAGGGCGAGGGTCTCGTAGCCGGTGTAGAGCAGGAAGAAGGTCACCGACAGGAAGAGCGGGTACCGGTCGTCGATACCGGCGGTGTCGCCGGAGCCGACCGCCTGGACGCCCACCCAGGCCAGGGAGAGCACGAGCGCCAGCAGCAGCGCGGGCAGGGCGACCAGGAGCAGGTCGATGCCGCGCGCGTGGACCCGCGACCGCCAGGCGGCCAGGGGGTAGAGCCGCTCCACGGGTTCGGGGCCCCGCGCGGGGTCCTGCGCGCCGAAACGGCCACCGGCGTGGAAGCCGGTGTGAGCGCTGGAGGGGTCCTGGGGCCCTGGGTAGGGCGGGGGCTCCCCGTGCCCCGGGTAGGGCGGGGGCTGCTGGGTCCCCGGAGGCGTCGGCCCGCTGTGGTCCGGTCGGGGAGGGACGTTCATGGTCTGGCCAACCTCCAGGGCGGATCGTCGGAGTCGCGCTGGGGCCGGGCGCGGACGCGGCGCCCGGGGCGGGGAGCCTCCGGGCGGGACGCGGACACGTCCGACTCTACCCAGGTGAGACACGTGTCGCGAACACGCCAACCCGATGTGGCCGCAGACGGCTCCGCACCCCGCCCCGGTCTCCGGGGCGGGGTGCGGGGCGGCGGGCGCGGGATCAGAGCATCTTGGCCAGGAACCGCCCGGTGTAGGACTCGGCCACCGCGGCGACCTCCTCCGGGGTCCCCTGCGCGACCAGGCTGCCGCCGCCGGAGCCGCCCTCGGGACCCATGTCGATGACGTGGTCGGCCGTCTTGATGACGTCGAGGTTGTGCTCGATGACGATCACCGTGTTGCCGGTGTCGGCGAGCCGGTTGAGCACGCCCAGCAGCTTGCGGATGTCCTCGAAGTGCAGACCGGTCGTGGGCTCGTCGAGCACGTACACCGTCCGCCCGGTGGAGCGGCGCTGGAGTTCGGCGGCGAGCTTGACCCGCTGCGCCTCACCGCCCGACAGCGTGGTGGCGGGCTGGCCCAGCCGCACGTAGCCCAGGCCGACGTCGGCCAGGGTCTGGAGGTGGCGGCGGATGGCGTTGATCGGCTCGAAGAACTCCAGGGCCTCCGAGATCGGCATGTTGAGGACCTCGGAGATGTTCTTGCCCTTGTAGCGGACCTGGAGGGTCTCCCGGTTGTACCGGGCGCCGTGGCACACCTCGCAGGGCACGTAGACGTCGGGCAGGAACTGCATCTCGATCTTGAGCGTGCCGTCGCCGGAGCAGGCCTCGCAGCGGCCGCCCTTGACGTTGAAGGAGAACCGGCCCGGCTGGTAGCCGCGCGTCTTGGCGTCGGTGGTCTGCGCGAACAGCTTGCGGATGTGGTCGAAGACCCCGGAGTAGGTGGCCGGGTTGGAGCGCGGGGTCCGCCCGATGGGGCTCTGGTCCACGTGGACGACCTTGTCGACCTTGTTCGTGCCGTTGACCCGCAGGTGGCGGCCGGGCACGTCGCGCGCCCCGTTGAGCTCCTTGGCCAGCGCCTTGTAGAGGATCTCGTTGACCAGGGTGGACTTGCCCGAGCCGGAAACACCGGTGACGGCGGTGAACACGCCCAGCGGGAAGGCGACGTCGATCCCGTGGAGGTTGTTCTCGCGCGCTCCCCGGACCACCAGCTCGTGCCCACGGGTGAGGGGGCGGCGCTCGACGGGCACCTCGATGCCGCGCTTGCCGGACAGGTACTCGCCGGTGAGCGAGTCCTCGGAGGTGAGCAGCTCGTCCACGATCCCCGAGACCACGACGTGGCCGCCGTGCTCGCCCGCGCCGGGGCCGATGTCCACGACCCAGTCGGCGGCGCGGATGGTGTCCTCGTCGTGTTCGACCACGATGAGCGTGTTGCCGATGTCGCGCAGCCGCTGGAGGGTCTCCAGCAGGCGCGCGTTGTCGCGCTGGTGCAGGCCGATGGAGGGCTCGTCCAGCACGTACAGCACGCCCACCAGGCCGGAGCCGATCTGGGTGGCCAGGCGGATGCGCTGGGCCTCCCCGCCCGAGAGCGAGCCCGAGGAGCGCGCCAGGCTCAGGTAGTCCAGGCCGACGTCGAGCAGGAAGCCGAGCCGGGCGTTGATCTCCTTGAGCACCTGGGCGGCGATGACCGCGTCGCGGTCGGAGAGCCTGAGTTCGGCCAGGAAGGCCGCGCTGTCGCTGAGCGGCATCTGGGCGACCTCGGCGATGGACCTGCCGCCCACGGTCACCG
Source organism: Nocardiopsis synnemataformans DSM 44143 (assembly GCA_000340945.1). Classification (GTDB taxonomy): domain Bacteria; phylum Actinomycetota; class Actinomycetes; order Streptosporangiales; family Streptosporangiaceae; genus Nocardiopsis; species Nocardiopsis synnemataformans. Next base: position 15,610 of record ANAW01000235.1, read on the forward strand.
CGAGCACGACCGGCTTGAGGCGCGTACCCTCGCAGGTCGGGCAGGGCACGGTGCGCATGTACCCCTCCAGCCGTTCGCGGCCGTAGTCGCTCTCGGTCTCGGAGTGGCGGCGCTTGACCCAGGGGATGACGCCCTCGAACTCGGTGTAGTAGGAGCGGTTGCGCCCGTACCGGTTGCGGTAGCTGACGTGGACCTGGGTGTCGTGCCCCTCCAGCAGCGCCTTGCGCGCGCGGCGCGGCAGCCGCTCCCAGGGGGTGTCCAGGTCGAAGCCGATCGCCTCGCCCACCGCCTTGAGGATGCGCTCCCAGTAGCCGCTGTTGGGTCCGCCGGACCAGGGGCCGATGGCGCCCTCGGCCAGCGTCCTCTCGGGGTCGGGGACCAGCAGCTCGGGGTCGACCTCCATGCGGGTGCCCAGGCCGGAGCACTCGGCGCAGGCCCCGTAGGGGGCGTTGAAGGAGAAGGAGCGCGGTTCGAGCTGCTCGAAGGACAGGTCGTCGTAGGGGCAGTACAGGTGCTCGGAGAAGACCTTCTCGCGGTCGGGGTCCCCGGCCTCCACGTCCACGAAGTCCAGGACGATGGTGCCCCCGGCGAGTTTGAGCGCCGTCTCCACCGAGTCGGTCAGGCGTCCGCGCGAGGAGGGCTTGACGCTGAGGCGGTCCACGACCACGGCGATGTCGTGCTTGTCGTAGCGGCCCAGCTTGGGCGCCTCGTCCAGGCGCACGGCCTGCCCGTCCACGACCGCGCGGGTGTAGCCCTTGGACTGGAGGTCCTTGAACAGCTCGACGTACTCGCCCTTGCGTCCGCGCACGACGGGGGCGAGCACCTGGAAGCGGGTGCCCTCCTCCATCTCCAGGACGCGGTCCACGATCTGCTGCGGGGTCTGGCGCGCGATCTCGCGGCGGCACTCGGGGCAGTGCGGGACGCCGATGCGCGCCCACAGCAGCCGCAGGTAGTCGTAGACCTCGGTGATGGTGCCGACGGTGGAGCGGGGGTTGCGGCTGGTGGACTTCTGGTCGATGGACACCGCCGGGGACAGGCCCTCGATGAAGTCCACGTCCGGCTTGTCCATCTGCCCCAGGAACTGGCGGGCGTAGGCCGACAGCGACTCCACGTAGCGCCGCTGGCCCTCGGCGAAGATCGTGTCGAAGGCCAGCGACGACTTGCCCGAACCGGACAGGCCGGTGAACACGATCATGGAGTCGCGCGGCAGGTCCAGCGAGACGTCCTTGAGATTGTGCTCCCGGGCTCCCCGGACTACCAGTTGTTCGACCATCGAGTGAGACATCCTTCGGCTCTGGCGCACAGGACGCGGACCCCGTCGCGTGACGTCGGCTGACCCGTGTGGAACTTCGCGTGCGGCGGTCGGGGGCCTCCCGGGGACCGCCCGGGCCCCGGAGGCGGGCCGCTGAGGAGAGGGGGATGACGCGCGCGTCTCCCGCCCGTCCAGCCTAACGACCACCGACGACGGTTTCTTCCACCTCGGAAAACGAGATGGCACCCCGGCGCCGGAGCGCTCAGGGTGCCACCACTATAGACGAACGGCTGTTCGAATCCGGCCGTTTCCTGGAATGTCCTCGACGGGCGTACGGGCCCGCCGTCAGCTCAGGAGCGGTCCGCCGGGGAGTCGACCGAGGGGTCGCGCTCGGTCTTGAGCTCGGGGTTCTTGCGCTCGTCGACGCGGAACTTGATCAGGCTGCCGACGATGGTGATGGTCATGATGCCGAGGATGACGGTCAGGGACAGGCCGATGCCGATCTCGGGCACGTGCACGCCGTTCTCGTGCAGGGCGTGCAGGATCATCTTCACGCCGATGAAGACCATGATCGCCGACAGGCCCCAGCTGATGTAGGCCAGGCGGTCCATCAGACCGGCCAGCAGGAAGTACAGCTGGCGCAGGCCCAGCAGGGCGAAGGCGTTGGCGGTGAAGACGATGTAGGCGTCCTGGGTCAGGCCGAAGATCGCCGGGATGGAGTCGACGGCGAAGACCAGGTCGATCATGCCGATCGCGACGATGACCAGCAGCATCGGCGTGATGTGGCGCCTGCCGTCGAGCTTCACGGTCAGGTGGGCGCCGTGGTAGTCGTCGGTCACCGGCCAGAAGCGCTTGAGGAGGCGGACCACCGGGGTCTGGGTGAAGTCCTTCTCCTCCTCGTCGCCCTTCATGTGGTCGCGGACGATCTTGTAACCGGTGTAGATCAGGAAGGCGCCGAAGAGGTAGAAGACCTCGCTCCAGGCGTTGATGACCTGGGCGCCCAGGACGATGAAGATGCCGCGCATGACCAGCGCGATGACGATGCCGACGAGCAGGACCTCGTGCTGGTACTTCTTGGGCACCGCGAAGGAGCCCATCAGAAGGTAGAACACGAAGAGGTTGTCGATGCTCAGGCTCTTCTCGGTGACGAACCCGGCGAAGTACTCAGCGCCCGCGGCGCCTCCGCCGAAGTACCAGACACCGAAGCCGAACAGGATGGCGATGCCGATGTAGAAGGCCGCCCACCAGGCGGCCTGCTTCATGCCGAACTCCTGGGGCCCCTTCGTCTTGCTCCAGGGATGGTCGACGATGATGAGGTCGATCACCAGGATGACGACCATGGCGCCAATCGTGGCGGCCCACACCCACAAGGGAACGTTCACGGACGGTCTCTCCTCCGGTCAGTGCGCGCGAGCGGTGTGCACGCACGTCGAACCACCGGAGGTCTCTCCCGTTCACAGCACTGCGCTGCGAACCGGCGGCACCGGGAGGACGACTTTGTCCGCCGTGATGACGACACCGCCGCGACAGGGATACTCCCCTCACGTGTCAGGCCAGGATACCGGTACCGCACTGTGGGCGGCACACACCGGACCGTAGTCCAGGATGACATTTCCACCCCCGGGAGGTGAAGTCCCGGCGGGGGTGGCATTGACCGCACTCCGGGGACAGGTCCACCGAACCCCGGGGCCATCCCCTCCCTCCGTTCCCGCGAGCCCCGCGTCACCGCCGCAGCACCGCCTTGTACACGCCCGCGGCGGCCTCCACCGCGTCCTCCTCGCTCGGCAGCGACTTGGCCGCCTCGCGCGAGCGCGCCCGCAGGTCCTCGGCCAGCGCCGGGTCGTCCAGCACCCGGCCCACGGCGGCGGCGAACGCCGCCGGATCCCCCGGCGGCACCATCAGCACCGTCCCCGAGTACAGGTCCGGGATGCCGCCGACCCGGGTGGAGACCACCGGCAGCCCCGCGCGCAGCGCCTCCATGATCACCAGCGAGGGCCCCTCCCACTGGCTGGTCAGACAGAACACGTCCGCCGCCGCCAGCAGGTCGGCCACGTCCGCGCGGTGCCCCAGCATGCGCACGTCCGCGCGCATCTCCGCGGCCGTGTCGTGCAGCTCCCCCCACAGGGGCCCGTCCCCGGCGATCGCCACCACCGGTTCGGGCCGGCGGTCGGCGATGGCCGGCGCCGCCGCAAGGAGCATGTCCAGCCCCTTCTGCTCGGCCAGGCGGGCGACGGTCAGCAGCAGCGGCCGCTCCGGCCGCACCGCCAGGTCGGCCCGGGTGGCCTCGCGCCCGTTGACCGGCGCACCGGTCTCGGGAGCGGCCACCACCGCCAGCCGCGCGTCGCGCGCCCCGACCGAGCGCAGCCTGCGCACCAGGTCGCCCGACACCCCCAGCACCACGTCCGCGCGGTGCGCCACGACCCGCTCCAGCACCGGGTAGGCCGCCGACAGCGCCCCCCGCACCAGCGGCGGCGCGTTGTGCGCGGTCACCACCAGCGGCGAGGCCCCGGCCAACGCGCACAGGGCCCCGGCCCGCAGCCCGTGCGCGTGGACCACGTCCGCGCCCCGGGTCAGGGCGCGCAGGCGCAGCACGGCGCCGGGATCGCCCGCGGAGGGCGCCGCGCCGATGCCGACCGGGGAGAAGCGCATGCCCTCCGAGGTGAAGCCGAACTCGCGCTCGGCGGAGGCCGGGCCCAGTACCGCCACCCGGTGGCCGCGCGCGAGCAGGCCCGCGCCCAGCGAGCGCACGTGGCGTCCCACCCCTCCACTGCTGGTACCGATGACCAGCGCGATCCTGGCGTTCAACGCCTCCCCCTCCTGCGTTCGAGTACGGTCCTGAGCCGGTCGGCGACGGCGCGCACCGCCGGACGGTCCACCACCGCCGCGACGGCCGCGTAGGCGGCCAGCGCCACCGCCGCCGACGCCGCGGCCACCGCCACCGTCTGCCACACGCCGTCCGCGGGCAGGGACGCGGCCACCGCGCGCCCCGCGCCCCACCCGACCACACCGCCCAGCGCCGCGGCCAGTACCGAGCGCGCCACACCCCTCAGGGCCCCGCGCTCGTGCGTGCGCGCCACCGCCGCGCACAGCAGGGCCGCGGCCAGGGTCAGGCCGACCGTGCTGGCCGCGCCCAGTCCGGCGATGGACCAGCCCTGCGGCAACATCCACACCAACACCACAGCACACAACATCACCACCAGCCACCCCACCACCTGGGCCGTGGCGGCCAGGCGGCCGTGGTGCGAGGCGTACAGGGCCCGGCTGAGCAGGGCCACCAGCCCGAAGCCCACCACCCCGGGGGCGTAGGCGAGCAGGGCGCGCTCCAGGGTCAGCGGGTCGTGCTGGGCGAAGACCAGGGCCACCGGGGCCGCGGCGGCGGCCAGGGCGGTGCCCACCCCGGCCGTGACCACCACGCAGGCGCGGGCGCCGCCCGACACCAGGGAGGCGAACCCCCGCCGGTCGTGTTCGGCGTGCGCGACCGCCAGGGCGGTGAACGCGCTGGTGGCGATGGGCACCGCGATCACCCCGTAGGGCAGGGTGAACAGGGCCCAGGCGTAGGTGTGCAGCACGGCCGCGCCCGCGCCGCCGCCCCGGTTGGCCAAGGCCACGAACAGCAGCAGGCACAGCTGCATGGCCGCCAGCGGCAGCAGGGAGGCCAGCGCCAGGGAGCGCACGCGCCCGCCCACCCCGGGCGGGAAGGTCAGGCGCGGCCGGGGCCGCACCCGCAGCCGCCGGGCGGGGCCCAGGACCGTGAGGAAGAGCGCGGCCGCCCCGGCGGTGGTGCCCAGGGACAGGGCGAGCTCGGCCGCCAGCGGCAGGCCCGCCACGTCCTGGCGGTGACCGGCTCCCAGCGGGACGAAGGCCACGTAGGCGGCGATGACCACCAGGCTGGACACCAGCGGGGCCAGGGCCGGGGCCAGGAACCGGCGGTGGGACTGCAGGACGCCGTAGAGCACCGAGGCCAGGCCGTAGAGGACGATCTGCGGGGCGAAGACCACGAGCATGCGGACGGAGAGCCCGAGCAGGGCGCCCCGGTCGCAGCCGGCGCCCGCGCCCAGCATGAGCGACATCACCGGCACCGAGACCAGGGCGAGCAGCGCCGACAGGGGCACGGCCAGCAGCAGGACCCAGGTGATGAGCGCCGAGGCGGTGTGGCGCACCTGTTCGCGGTCGCCGCGCTGGGCGGCGGCGGCCAGGACGGGGACGACCACCGCGGTGAGCGCCCCGCCGATGACCACCTCGAACAGGACGGCGGGCAGCTGGTTGGCGGTGACGTAGGCGGTGCCCAGACAGGTGTCGCCGACGGTCTGGGAGAAGACCACGGTGCGCCCGAACCCCGCCAGCCTGGCCCCCACGGTGACCACCGCGATGAGCGCCGCCGCCGTGCCTACTCCGCGCGTCACCCCCTGGATGGTACGGGACACCGTGGCCGTCTCACTCGTGCCTGCCCCAGCGGTCGAGGCGGCGCAGGGCCGGAACGCGGTCGATGACGCGGGAGAAGCTGACGCGCTCGCTGGCCAGGGTCAGGGCGGCGACCCCCGCGAGCAGGGCGGCGCGCACCGGGCGGGGCGCCCGGGCCGCGGCGGCCGCGCCCAGCGCGGCGCCCAGGGCGTTGGCCCCGGCGTCGCCGAGCATGGAGCGCTCGGCCAGCTCGTCGGGCAGCAACGCGGCCGAGGCGCCCACGACGGGGCCCAGCAGCGGCGCGGCCGGGGAGGCCAGGGCGGGCGCGGCGGCGATCAGCGCGACCTTGGCCGCGCGTCCGGGCCGCAGGTCGAACAGGTTGAGCAGGTTGGCGCTGGCGGCGATGAGCGCCCCGTCCAGCACGGTGTCCAGCGGGGAGCGGCGCAGCAGGCGGGCGGCGGCGACTCCGGTGACCCCGATGCCCGCCATCTTGACCATGCCGGTGGTGACCCGGCCGCGCGCCAGGGCGCCCAGGTGTCCGCGCAGACCGCGGGCCCGGGACGAACCCGCCAGGTCGTCGTAGACCCCGAAGGCGGCCGCGCCCGCCGCGGCCAGCGCGGAGGCGGCGCGCACGCGCGGGTCGGGACCGGGCACGAGCAGGAGGGCCGCGCACACGCCGCAGGCCAGGGCGGGACCCTGGCGCAGGGTGACGCGGCGGCCGCGGAAGTTGGTGCGCAACCACACGTCCGGCGCACGCGGTGTGACGGACGCGTCCGGCATGCCGGATGTGCGCGGTGCACCAGGTACGCGCGGTGTGTCGGATGTACCAGGCGCACCCGGTGTGTCGGACACGTCAGGTGTGCGTGGTGTGCCGGTTGCGACGAGTGTGCCAGAGGTGCCGGATGAGGCCGCTGCGTCGTATGTGCGCTGGACGCCGGACATTCGGGGCACGTCGAACGCGTCCGGCGCGTCCAGTATGCGTGGTGTGACAGACGTACCGGGTGCGTTGCATGTGTCCGACGTGTCAGGAGTGCGCGAGGTGACGGGCACGCCCGGTGCGTTGCACGTGTCCGGCGCGTCAGGCGTACGCGAGGCAATCGACGCACCGGATGCGTTGCATGTGTCCGACGTGTCAGGTGTACGCGGTGTGACAGACGTACCGGGTGCGTTGAGCGTGCCAGGTGCGTTGCATGTGCCCGACGCGTCAGGTGTACGCGGGGCGACGGGCGCGCCCGGTGCGACGAACGCGCCCGGTGCTCCGGAGCCGGAGCCGTCCGTGCCGCCGGGCCCGGCGGCACGATCCCGGGTGAACAGGGAGTAGGCCGTGGAGGCCGCGGCGGCCCCGAGCAGGGCGCCGGTCAGGCCCTGGGCCAGGAACCGCGCGGCGGCGGATCCGGGGCCCGGGAGGGGGACGGGGGCGGTCACCGGTGTCACTCCCCTTCCCGCGCGGCGCGGCGGGCTTCGTCGGTGCCGCCGCCTTCTCCATCGCTGGGGCCACCGCTCTCGGCGGGCTCCGGCGAGGGCTCCGAGGACTCCTCGGAGGTCTCGCGCGGCTCGGGCAGCGGGTCGGGGAGGAAGCCCCCCACCCCCTCGCCGATGCCGTACGCTCCCCCGGCCTCCTTCAGGTTCTCGGCCAGGGCCAGGACCGTGATGACCTCGCCCATCGGACGGCTGGCCACGTCCACGGTGGCGAAGGCCGCCTCCGCGGCGCGCGCCTGCGCGAGCATCCCGTCGCCCCGGGCGGAGGGCCCGTCACCGGCCACGACGGTGGCGCCGACCTCCTGGTGCAGGGCAGTGGTGATCGTGTTCAGCACCGCGTTGGCCGTCTGCGGGTCCTGGCCCTCGGGCGAGGAACCGCCCGCGGGCGCGAGGACGACCACCGCGTCGGAGGACTCGGCGGGGTCCCCCTCGACCGTGATCAGCCCGCCCTCGGTGAAGGCCTCCAGGACGGCCGACGGGTCGTAGCCGTCGTCGCCCTCCTCCGCCTGCGCGGACGGGTCGTCGGACGGCGACGCCTCCTCCCCGTCACCGGAGTCCCCGCCCCCGGAGGGCTCCTCCTCCGCCGCGGCCAGGGCACGGCCGATCTCGGCGCCCGCCTTCTCGTGGGGGCTGCCGGACAGGTCCTGGGGGTCCCGGGTGATCTGCAGGGCCAGCTCGTCGACGAACGTGGCGTTGCCCGCGTCCAGGAACGCGTCGGTGACCTGGACCCGGCCGACGACCTCGCCGCCCGCCTGCTCCACGCGCCCGGCCAGGGCGTCGGCCGTCTCGGTGTCGGCTCCGGGCGCGGTCACGACCACCACGCCCAGGTCGGTGAGCAGACCGGCGAGCGTGTCGTCGGACACGGCCTCGGCCATCCGGTCGGCCCCGGCGTTGACCTGGTCGGCGGCGTCGCGCTCGGCACGCAGGTCCTCGCTCTGGCTGCGCAGGTCGGCGGTCTCGGACTGGAGCGTGTTGAGCAGCGGGTCCTGGAGCATGGTGGTCCCCAGGACGAGCCCCACGGTGAGCGCGAGGAACACCGCGACGATGGACACCAGGTGGTAGCGGAAATCGATCACGTCAACAGCCCTGTCAACCAGTAGGAGAACGCGTCCCAGCGCGCCGCGAGAAAGGTGAGGTAGACCTGGCCCGCCGGTGAGCTGTAGGCGGCGACCACGATGGTGAGCAGACAGGCCGCGACCAGCCCGAGCAGGGCCCAGGGGGAGATGCGCGAGCGGTACAGGCGGCTGACGCCCTTGGCGTCGACGAGCTTGCCGCCCACCCGCAGCCGGGTCAGGAAGGTGCTGGCCATCCCCGCCCGGCCCTTGTCGAGGAACTCCTCCAGGGTGGCGTGGGTGCCCACGGCCACGATGAGCGCGGCGCCCGCGCCGTCGGCGAGCATCATCGCCACGTCCTCGCTGGTGCCCGTGGCGGGGAAGACCACCGCGCCGTGCCCCAGATCGGTGAGCCTGGGCAGGCCCGGGGCCCGGCCGTCCCGGTAGGCGTGCACGACCAGCTCGGCCCCGCTGGCCAGCGCCCGGTCCGAGACCGAGTCGAAGTCGCCGACGATGATGTCGGGCCGGTACCCGGCCTCCATGACCGCGTCCGCCCCGCCGTCCACGGCGATGATGACCGGGCGGAACTCGCGGATGTAGGGCCGCAGCGCCGCGATGTCCTCCCGGTAGTGGTAGCCCCGGACCACGATGAGGACGTGGCGGCCCTCGATGTCGGTCTCGATCGTGGGGATGCCGATGCCGTCCAGGAGCAGGTCGCGCTCGTGCTGGAGGTAGGCCATGGTGTTGGCCGCGAAGGCCTCCAACTGCGTGGCCAGCCCCGCGCGGGCCTCCTCCATCGCCGCGCTGACGGTCCCCGAGTCCTGGAGGGTGCCGCGCGCGACGACCTCGTCGCCGCGGTACAGGGTGGCGCCCTCCAGGCGGAGCCGCTCACCGTCGCGGACGCGGGTGAACACCTCGGGGTCGACGTCGTCGACCAGGGGGATCCCCGCGTCCACGATCATCTCCGGCCCCTGGTTGGGATAGCGGCCGCTGATGCTCGTGGCGACGTTGAGGACCGCCGCCACACCGCAGCCCACCAGGGCCTCGGCGCTGACGCGGTCCAGGTCGACGTGGTCGACGACCGCGATGTCGCCCGGTCGCAGACGTTTGGTCAGGTTCTTGGTGCGCCGGTCCGAGCGGACGGGCGCGATCAGCCCTGTGGGAGCGTCCGCCCGGGTGCGGCGGAACCGCATGACTGTGGCGCTGAGCGCATCCGATACCTTCATCGCTGGCATACTGTCAGAACTCACCTACGGAGAGTCATCACAGCTGTGAGATCGGCGTGTTCTGGTCGAGACCGCCGACCTCACCCCGTTCCGGGACGACAACGGCGATCTGCCCGCCCACTACCCCGAAACACCAGAAGGTCACACATGCGTTCCGAACGTGTACACAACGCCCAGGTCAGGCGGCCGGATAGGCGCGCTCCGGATGGGCGTTGCTGAGCAGCTCCTCGGCGTGGGCACGGCCCAGCTCGGAGTCCTCCAGCCCCGCGAGCATCCGCGACAGCTCCCGGACCCGGCCCCCGCGGTCCAGCCGCACCACGCCGCTCTCGGTGACCAGGCCCTCGGTGGACTTCTCCACCACCAGGTGGGCGTCGGCGAACGCCGCGACCTGCGGCAGGTGCGTGACGACGATGACCTGGGCGCGCCGGGCCAGCCGGGCCAGGCGGCGGCCGATCTCCACCGCGGCCTTGCCGCCCACACCCGCGTCCACCTCGTCGAAGACGAACGTGGGCACCGGGTCGGCACCGGCGAAGACCACCTCGATGGCCAGCATCACGCGCGAGAGCTCACCGCCCGAGGCGCCCTTGTGCAGGGCCAGGGGCGGAGAGCTGGGGTGCGGGGCCAGCAGGACCTCGACCTCGTCGCGGCCGTGCTGGCCGAACTCCTCGCCCGTGGTGATGCGCACGCTCACGCGGGCGTGCGGCATGGCCAGCGCGGTCAGCTCCTCGGTCACGGCCGCACCGAACCGGTCGGCGGCCTCGGTGCGCACCCGGGTCAGCTCGGCGGCGAAGAGCTCCATGCGCTCGTACAGCTCGTCGGCCTCGGCGCGCAGCGCGTCGATGCGCTCGTCGTCGCCCTCCAGGTCGGCCAGCCGCTTGGCCGCGTTCTCGGCCCAGGCCAGCACCTCGTCCGTGGTCGCGCCGTACTTGCGCGAGAGCGAGGTGAGCAGCGCGCGGCGCTCCTGCACCAGGGCCAGGCGGGCGGGGTCGGCGTCCACCGACTCGGCGTAGGAGGCCAGCTCGGTGGCGGCGTCGGTGAGGATGTAGGAGGCCTCGTCCAGGCGCTCGCCGATCGCGGCCAGCTCGGCGTCGTGCTCACGCACCGCCGTCACGGCCTGCCGGGCCGCCGAGAGCAGCGCGGCCACGTCCACCTCCACGTCGGAGGCCGGGTCCCCGGCCAGCGCCTCGTGGGCGGTGGTGGCCGCCACGCGCAGACTGTCGGCGTGCGCCAGCCGCGTCTCCTCCGCGAGCAGCTCGGCGTCCTCGCCGGGCTGGGGCTCGGCGGCGGCGATCTCCTCCGCGCCGAAGCGGAGCATGTCGGCCTCCTGGGCGCGCTCGCGCGCCTGCTGCACCAGCTCCTCCAGCTCCGCCGACACCTCCCGGTGGCGCCGGTAGGCCACGGTGTACTGCTTGAGCGCCTTGGCCAGCGGCTCCCCCGCNCGAAGCGGTCCAGGGAGGAGCGCTGCCGGTCCGAGCGCAGCAGGCGCTGCTGGTCGGACTGGCCGTGCACGGCGACCAGGTCGTCGGCGAGGTAGGCGAGCAGGCTCACCGGGGCGGACCGGCCGCCCATGGTGGCGCGCGAGCGGCCCTCGGCCGACACCGCGCGGGTGAGGATGAGGACGTCGTCGTCGATGTCGCCCCCCGCCTCCAGCACACGGGCGGCCACCCGGCCGCCCGAGGGAACGGTCAGGCGCCCCTCCACCACGGCCCGGTCGGCGCCCGGACGCACGCGCTGGGGGTCGGCCCGCCCGCCGAAGAGCAGTCCGAGCCCGGTGACGACCATGGTCTTTCCCGCGCCGGTCTCGCCGGTGACGACGGTCAGCCCCGGTGACAACTCCAAAACGGCGTCGTCAATGACCCCGAGTCCCTGGATACGGACTTCTTCGAGCACCGATCCCTCTCCTGTAGTTGACGCCACTGCCCACACGCGCGTACCACGCACGCGTGCACGACGCAGCCGGGCCGCGCGGCCCGGTCAGCGGCCGTGCTCGCCCCGGCCCCGCCATCCGGCGACCGACAATCCGAACTTGGCCACCAGCCGGTCGGTGAACGGCGCCCGGTGCAGCCGGGCCAGCCGAACCGGCGTGTCGGCACGGGTGATCTCGATTCGTGCCCCTGCGGGCAATTCGACCATACGCCGTCCGTCGCACCAGAGCACGCCCGGCGCCGTGGCCGGGACCACCTCCAGGGCCACGGTCGCGTTCGGCCCCACCACCAGGGGGCGCGCGAACAGGGCGTGCGCGCTGAGCGGCACGACCAGCAGGGCGTCCACGTCCGGCCACACCACCGGGCCGCCCGCGGAGAAGGCGTGCGCGGTGGACCCCGTGGGGGTGGCGCACACCACACCGTCGCAGGCCCAGCGCGAGAGCGGACGGTCGTCGATCTCCAGGACGGTCTCCAGGATGCGGCGCGCCTCGCCCTTCTCCAGGGTCGCGTCGTTGAGCGCCCAGTTGCGCACGGGCGGGCTCCCGTCGCCCCGGCCCCCGTTGAAGACCGCCACGTCCAGGGTCATGCGCTCCTCGACGTCGTAGTCGCGGTTGACGACGCTGCGCACGGTCGCGCCCAGGTCCTCGCGCTCGGCCTCGGCCAGGAACCCGACGTGGCCCAGGTTCACCCCCAGCAGGGGCGCCCCGGCCGGGCGCGCGATCTCCGCGGCGCGCAGCAGGGTGCCGTCGCCGCCGAGCACCATGACCAGCTCGACGCCCCGGGCCGCCTCGCCCGGCTCGACGACCTCGACCGGGGAGAGCACACAGTCCTCCACCGCCAGTTCCTCGAGCTCGTTCTTGAGCATGCGCACGGTCAGCCCGGCCCGGGTCAGGCTCTCGTGGACCAGTTGGGCGCTGCGTACCGCGGCGGGCCGACCGGTGTGGGCCAGCAGGAGAACACTGCGTCCGCTGGTCATCGCCGTCCCCTTACGTTCACTCCCCCTCGGGGAGTCTGAAGTGCTGGCCGGGGCGTTCGCCGACCCGGCCGGGTCACGTTACCGGACTCCTGAGACACGCTCGCCACGGCCGCTAACGCGGCCCCTCCTCCACGGCCCGGGCCAACGCGTCCGGGTCCAGGGGCGCGGCCCCCGCGCGCATCCACAGGAAGTACTCGACGTTGCCGGAGGGACCGGGCAGGGGGCTGGCGGTGACGCCGACGGTGCCCAGTCCCAGGGTGAGGGCGTGCGCGGCCACGTCGGAGACGGCCTCGACGCGCAGCTCGGGCTCGCGGACCACTCCCCCGGCGCCGACCTTGTGCTTGCCGACCTCGAACTGGGGCTTGACCATGAGCACGAAGTCGGCGTCGGGGGCCACGCAGTCCCGGAGCGCCTTCAGGACCAGGCGCAGCGAGATGAACGACAGGTCGCCCACGACCAGGTCGGGGCGGGGTTCGCCGATCTGCTCGGGGGTGAGCTCGCGGACGTTGACCCGCTCCATCACGCGCACGCGGTCGTTGCTGCGCAGCGACCAGGCGAGCTGGCCGTAGCCGACGTCCACGGCGGTGACGTGGGCCGCCCTGCGTCGCAGCAGCACGTCGGTGAACCCGCCGGTGGAGGCGCCGGCGTCCAGGGCCCGGCGCTCGGCGACGTCGAACTCGAAGGCGTCGAGGGCGCCGATGAGCTTGTGGGCGCCGCGGGAGACGTAGGGGGGCTCGTCGGAGGGCGGGCGGACCACGATGGGCTGGTCCTGACCGACCTGGGTCGCGGCCTTGGAGGCCACGATCCCCGCGACCTTGACGAATCCGCCCTCGATGATCTCGGCTGCGTGTCCACGGGAGCGTGCGTGCCCGCGGCGGACCAGTTCCGCGTCGAGCCGGGTGCGTTTTGCCATGGTTACCGAGGATACCGGGGCTGTTCGGGGGCGCTGGCGCCCTGGTCGAGCGCGCCGAGCACCCCGGACAGCTCCTGGTGCAGGGTGTCGAAGACCGCGACGTGCTCGGCTGTGGGCAGGGTCTCCAGCGACTCCAGCCGCTCCCTGGTGCTGTGCAGGGTCTGCTCGGCCAGTGCCTGGGCCTGCTCGTTGGGGTCCATGCCTCTCCCGGTGTTCGCGCTGGTCCGACTCTACTTCTTCGTGGTGCCCCTGCTCTTGGTGGTGCGCTTGGCGGCGGTGCGCGCGCGGGCCGTCTTGGTCGCGGTACGGGGTTTCCTGGCCGCGGGCTTGCCGGCGTCCTGGTCGTCGGTCCCGTCGTCGGCCGCGGAACCGGTCCCGTCCCCAGAGGCGGAGCCGTCCGCGCCGTCGGCGGCCGCGTCCCGCGTGTCCCGGGTCTCGGTGGCCTTCTCGGCCTCCTCGGCCTCCCCGGTCCCGGCTCTGCCGGATCCGGCCTTCCCCGTCTCGGGGCCGCCCTCGGCGGACCCGGCCGCGGAAGCGCCCTCGGACCCGGCGGACTCGGCTGACAGGTCGGCTCCGGGGCCGTCGGCCGCCGCGGTGGCCGCGTCGGCCGCGGAGCGCACCGGCGAGGACGCGCCCGCGTCGACGGGGGCCAGGGCGTGCTCGACCGTGTGGCGGGCGGCCAGGCGGCGTTCGAGTTCGGCGACCCGGCGCACCAGCCGCTCGTGGTCGGCGCGCGGGACGACGTCCATCCGCTCCAGCTGGCGCCCGACCTCGGAGCGCACCAGGTCGGCGATGGCCGCACGGTTGGCCTGGCTGGTCTCGATGAGCTCCCCGGCCAGGTTCTGGATGCTCTGCCCCACCCGCGGCGGCAGGCTCTCCCCCTCCGCCGCGACCGGCGCGGCGGGGCCGTTGGCCCTGAGCAGGGCCTTGGCGGCGGCGACGGCCTGCTTGCGCGAGAGTTCGGTGAGGCCACTGGCGGCATCGAGGTAGGTGCGTACCGCGTCGACGACCATGATGACAAGTACTCCTTGATGGGACCGCGGAAGAGGAAGGGGGGCGCGGGCAGGGGAAGCCGCTGCGCGACGGGGGGCCGTGGCCAACGCTACCGGGGCCGGACCGCCGTTGACACGCGAACTCCCAAGGCCGCCCCATTCGTCCCGATGGCACCACAAGGACGCGAACGCCCGGCGCCTGGGGCATGATGTGGCCATGAGCAGCATCGACACCTGCCTCGCCGGAATCGAGAAGGTGAACCAGCGCATCCTCGCCCAATCCGACGAGAAGCGCCGCAAGTACATCCGTGAGCGCTCCCTCAGCGTGGAGGTCCCCGACCTGGGGACCGTCTTCGACATGCGGCTCACCCTCGACGGCCTGGTCGACGTCACCCACCGCCCCGCGGACCGGCCCGCGCCCCGGGCACAGGTACGGATCACCGTGGGCAGCGACGACCTGGTGGCCCTGGCCGAGGACCGCCTGGACGCGGCCAAGGCCGTGTTCGGCCGTCGGGTGAAGGTCGACGCCAGCGTCGGCGACCTGCTGCGCGTGCGGAAGCTCCTCTGAATCGACCGCGCGGCGACCGAACGGCGAACGGTGACGGGTACCGTGCTGGGATGCCACGCCAACCTCTCGAACTGGCGCCCTTCCGCGGTCTGCGCTACGCCGACCCGGACGCGGACCGCTTCATCGACGGGGAGTTCGACCTCGCACGACTCCTGGCCCCTCCCTACGACATCCCCGACGCGGACGAGGCACGTGAGCTACAGCGCTCCGACCCGCACAACGCGGCACGGGTCACCCTGCCCTTCGAACTGAGCCGGCAGAGCCCCGCCGGGACGGGGACGGCGGTGCCGCGCCGCTACCGCACGGCCGCCGACCTGCTGCGCAGCTGGATCCACGGCGGGGTGCTCGCGCTGGACACCCGACCGGCGCTGTACGTGTACGAGCAGGTCACGGCCGACGGACGGCGCCAGCGCGGACTGGTGGGCAACCTACGGCTGCCCGAGGAGGGCGCCGAGCCCGCCGTGCGCCCGCACGAGGACGTGGCCGACCCGCCGGTGCGCGACCGGTTCCACCTGATGGGCCTGGCCCGGGCCAACCTCGAACCGATCTTCCTGGTCTACCGGGGCGGCGACGGGGACGCGTCGGCCGCGACCGAGGCGGTCGCGGGCTCCCCGCTGACACACGCGCGCACCCGCGACGGAGCCGAGCACCGGCTGTGGGCGGTCACCGACCCCGCCGTGCTGCGAAGGATCAGCGCGGACCTGGCTGGCCGGTCCGCGCTGATCGCCGACGGGCACCACCGCTACGCCGCCTACCGGCGCCTGCGCGCCGCTCACGACGACCCGGGCTGGCGGTACGGCCTGGCCCTGCTGGTGGACAGCGACACCCACCCGCCCCGGCTGGGCGCCATCCACCGGGTGCTGCCCGGACTGGACACCGAGGCCGCGGTCGCGGCCGCCCGGACCGTGGCCTCGGTGGAACGGGTCACGGACCCCTCCGAACACGCCCTGGACCGGGTGGAGGCGCCCGCCCTGCTGCTGGTCTCCGCCGAAGGCGACGCCCACCTGGTGCACGGCTTCGACGAACAGGCGCTGGAGCGGGCCATGCCCGGCCGCTCCCCGCAGTGGCGGCGCCTGTCGACGGCCGCCCTGCACGAGGTGCTGCTGCCGCTGTGGCAGGTGCCGGAGGAGCGGGTGCGGATGGTGCACGACGACGCGGCCGAGGCGGTCGCGGCCGCCCGCGACGAGAAGGGCACTGCGGTCATCGTGCCCCCGCTGCGGGTGGAACAGGTGTACGCGGTGGCCGACCGCGGGGAGCTGACCCCCCGCAAGTCCACCTCGTTCGGCCCCAAGCCGCGCACGGGTCTGGTCATGCGCCTCCTGGACTGAGGGAGCGGCCCCGGGCCGACCGCCGCGCACCGGCCACGCGGAACGCCCTGGCCGCGTACACCGCCGCGAAGGCGAGCGCGGCGGCCACCAGCAGGGCCAGGGCGGTGGGGGCCAGGTAGAACGTCTGCCCCCAGGTCATGTCACGGCCCTGGGCCAGCAGCGCCGCCAACCGGTTCGGGAACACGGCCGCGACGACGACGGCCGGCCCCGGCAGCAGACGCACGGCGGTACGCCACCGCGGACGCGTCCGGGCGGCCTCCGCCCAGGCGCCGGAGCGCCGCACACCCCGCTGGGCGAGGTAGCCGGTCAGCCCGACCAGGGCGACCAGGACCAGGTCGAGCGCCACCAGCACCGGAGCGGTCGGCGCGGCGGGCTCCCCGCCGTCGGCGAGGGCCACCAGCCCGTACAGCAGCGCGGAGGCGTCGGCGCTGCCCAGCCCGGTGTTGGCCATCACCGCGATCCCGTACCCGCTCTCGGGCAGCAGCGCCTGGTGGGCGGTGTAGGTGAACTGGATGCCCCCGTGCGAGAGCATCGGTGTGCCCGCCGGACTCTCCCCGGCGTTCCAGCCCAGCGCGGTGTCGCCGCCCGCGCCGCCGACCGGGGTGCGGGTGGCGGCGATCCCCTCCCGCGACAGGACCCGGGCGCCGTCGGCTCCCCGTCCCCCGTTGTTCTGCGCGACCAGCCAGCGGGCCATGTCGTGCGCGGTGGTGACCATGCCGCCCGCGCCGTTGAAGTAGCTCTGCGGCTCGGGAACCGCGACGGCCGCACCCAGGACGGCGATGTGCCCCCGGGCCACCCCCGCCGCGAAGACCTCCTCGGCGGTGTCGACGGTGACGGTGTCGTCCATGCCCAGCGGCGTGAACACGCGCTCGTCCATGTACTCGCCGAAGGTGCGGCCGCTGAGCACCTCCACCAGGCGTGCCGCGACGTGGTAGTTGGGGTTGTGGTAGTGGAACTCCGTGCCCGGATCGGCGGCCATCCCGGAGCCGGCCATCCGGGCGAGCGCCCCCTCCAGGTCGTCGGCCGCGGGAGCGCTCTTCTCCCGGAAGGCGGTGTCGGACATCCCCGAGGTGTGGGTGAGCAGCTGGCGGACGGTGACGCGGTCGGCACGCGGGTCGTCGAGGGCGAACCCCGGCAGGTGTCGCACCACCCGGTCGTCGAGCGCGAGTTCACCCTCCTCCACGAGCTGCATGACGGCGAGCGCGGTGAAGGCCTTGCTGACCGAGGCCACGCCCATGGGGGTGTCGGCGGTGAGCGCCCCGCCCCCGGAGTCGGTGCCGTAGCCCGCCGTGCGCACCACCTCGGTGCCCCGGATCACGGCGACGGCGGCCCCGGGAAGGGGTGAGGCGTCCAGGTAGTCGGACACGTAGGCGTCCACGGCCTCGGGGGTCAGCGCGTCCGGGGCCGTGTCGGGGACCTCGGCCCGGGCGGGGGCGGCGGTGAGCAGCAGGAGGGCGGCGGCCAGCCCGGCCGCCGCGGTTCTGGTCAGGGACATGGGGACCATCGTGCTCGGCGGGGCACACCAGCGACCACGGTGCCGACCGTACGGACACCCTGGGGTTTTCCTCACCCCCCTCCCCCGGCGCGCCTCCCCCCGGCCGCGCCCGCCCGATATCCACTGGCCCGGTACCGGCCGCCTGCTGTACCCATGGTGGTCTGCTCCGTTCCCTTCCAGCCGAGGAGTCCCCAGCGTGCCCGCCGAAGCGAAGAACCCCGGCCGACCGCAGACCCGGGCGTCCCTGGCCCGCGACCTGACCGCGCTGGGGGTCGCGCCCGCCGACACCCTCCTGGTGCACTCCTCCCTCAGCGCGCTGGGCTGGGTGTGCGGCGGCGAACAGGCGCTCGTGCAGGCCCTCATGGACGCCGTCGGCTCCGGGGGAACGCTCGTCGTGCCCACCCAGACCATGGACAACACCGACCCCGCCGGGTGGCGCGACCCCCCGGTCCCCGAGGACTGGTGGCCGGTCATCCGCGCGCAGGCGCCCGGATTCGACCCGCGCCTGACACCGAGCAGGTACATGGGCCGTGTCCCGGAGATGGTGCGCACCTGGCCGGGAGCGGTCCGCAGCGCGAACCCGCAGACCTCCTTCGCCGCCCTGGGCCCCCGCGCCCGCGACCTCATGGGACACCACCCGGTCGGCTGCCGCCTGGGCGAGGACTCCCCGCTCGCCGCCCTGGAACGGATCCGGGCCAGGGTTCTGCTGCTGGGTACCGGGTTCGACTCCTGCACCGCCTTCCACCTGGCCGAGTACCGGATCCCCCGCCCCCGCCTGGAGCGGTCCGGGTGCGCGGTGCTGACCCCCGACGGCGGCCGGGAGTGGGTCTCCTTCACCGACGTGCTCCTGGACGAGGAGGACTTCGCACGGCTGGGAGCCGACTTCGAAAGCACCGGGGCCGTGGCCTCGGGCCCGGTGGGCGAGGCCACCGCGCGGCTGTTCTCCCTTCCGGGAGCGGTGGCCTTCGCGTCCAGCTGGCTGACCGTGAACCGGGACAGGTGACCCCCTCCCCGGCGCGTCCGGCACCCGCCGCGGCGGCGCAGGGTCAGCGACGCGGCGCACACCCCGGCCCCGGGCGGACGGTCCCGGACGGAGGGGGCCGCGTCATAGCCTGGGAGGCGACCACCGCCATCGCACGGAACGGGTTCTCCACCATGTCCCTGCTCGCCGCAGACCGTCCCCTGAACGAGATCCACGACGCGATGCTCCTGGACCTGGACGGGGTCGTCTACATCGGCCCGCGGGCCGTACCGGCGGCACCGGAGGCGGTGGGCAAGGCGCGGGCCGCCGGAGCACGGGTGGCGTTCGTGACCAACAACGCCGGGCGCACCCCGGCGCGGATCGCCGAGCACCTGACCGAACTGGGTGTGGGCGCCGCCCCCGAGGACGTGGTGACCTCCGCCGAGGCGGCCGCCCGCCTGGTCGGCGAACACCACCCCGCGGGTTCGGACGTGCTGGTGGTGGGTGACACCGCGCTGCGCCAGGCGGTGCGCAGGATGGGGCTGCGCCCGGTGTCGGTCGACAGCCCCTCGGTGGTGGCCGTGGTGCAGGGCTACTCCCGGCACATGACCCGCGACCTGCTCGACCAGGGCACGGTCGCGGTCCGGCGCGGCGCGTTCTACGTGGCCAGCAACAACGACGCCACCGCGCCCAGCGAGTGGGGCCTGACCCCCGGCAACGGCTCCTTCGTCCGGGTCATCGCCAACGCCACCGGGGTCGAACCGGTCGTCGCCGGGAAGCCGATGCGTCCGCTGCACGAGGAGGGCATCCTGCGCACCGGAGCGCGCAACCCGTTGATCGTGGGCGACCGGCTGGACACCGACATCGAGGGCGCGACCGCGCACGGCGCGGCCGGGATGCTGGTGCTGACGGGGGTGGCCACCCCGATGGACGTCCTCGCCGCACCCGAGCACCAGCGCCCCCGCTACCTGGCGTGGGACCTGTCGGGGATGAACCACACGCACCCGGCCGTCGTCCGCGAGGGCGACCGCACCCGCTGCGCGGGGTGGACGGTGACCGTCACCGGCGGCACACCGCGCATCGAGGGGACCGGGGACCGGCTGGACGGGCTGCGCGCACTGTGCGCCGCGGTCTGGGCGGACCGGGCGGCGGACCCGTCCGGCCCGGCCGCACGCGAGGCGCTGTCCCGCCTGGGCTGGTGAGCCCGCGCCGCGGGGCCTCACCGCCGCACCGCCCTGACCGCGGGGATGGCGGCCGCCCGGACCAGGGTCGCGGTCCTGGCCTCCACCTCGCACACGCTGCGCATGCCCTCCCGGCCGCGCCAGGTGCGGCGGCGCAGCTCCCCGGTCATCCGGACCACGTCGCCCAGCCGCCAGGCGCGGATCCCCTCGTGCAGGTCGCGGTCGAAGCTGGTGCAGGTGATCGAGTCGGACTGGCGTCCGCGGTAGCGGCTGGGGGGGGGGGGGGGCNGTGGCCAACCGGTCGCCGCTGGGCAGTTCGCGGATGAGGGGGCGGGCGGTGATCCGCCCGGCCACGAGGATCTCGTTGCGGTGCTCGGACTCGTGCGGCTCCTGCCGCGGGGACGGGGTGTCGGGGGCGGTCCGGCTCGGGGCGACCGCGGACTCCTGCTGCATGTGGACGTCCTCCCATGGGTGGAGAGCGAGGAGACGGGCGCGACGCGAGTCGGGGGCGCGGGGCCGAAAACCGACGGTCCGGCCATCCGCGTGCGGTGGGGGCGTGCGCTCCGTTACCAGGATCCCCCGGCGGGAGCCCGCCGAAAAGGCCCGGTGCGAAGCTGTGGACAACCCGCCCCGTTCCGGGCCGTGCTCCGCAGACCCCTCCGACGAGGACCGGGCCGACCCCCGCCCCGACCAGCCGTGACACCCTTGTCCTAGAGTCGGGTCCTGTCCGGTTCGGCCCCGCCGAACCCCACGACGACCGAGGAACAGGGGTGCTTGCAGTGCACGACGACGTGGACGTGAGCGGTCTGCCCGAGGGGATCACCCCGCTGGGCGACGACATCTTCGCCATCGACACGATGCTCGCCGGATACCCGGGGATCGTGTCGAGCTACCTCATCCGCTCCCGACGGCCCTGCATCGTCGAGGTCGGCACCGCCGGTTCCGCGCGGGTCCTGCACGAGGCCGTCACCCGCCTCGGGCTGGCGCCCGCGGACCTGGCCACCATCGTGGTCACCCACATCCACCTGGACCACGCGGGCGGCACCGGCGACATGGCCGCCCTGTTCCCCAACGCCGAGATCGTCGTGCACGAGCGCGGCGCCCGCCACCTGGCCGACCCGAGCAGGCTGATGCGCAGCGCCGAGATGGTGTGGGGGGACCGGCTGGACAGCCTGTTCGGGCGGATGAACCCCACCGAGGCGGCCCGCATCCGGTCGGTGGCCGAGACCGGGGAGATCGACCTGGGCGGCGGACGCCGCCTGGTGACGCACTACGCCCCCGGCCACGCCAAACACCACATGGGCCTGGTCGACACCCTCACCGGCGACCTGTACGTCGGCGACGCGCTGGGCGTGTACAAGCCGCTCACCGGCGAGGTCAGCCCGGCCACGCCGCCGCCGGACTTCGACATGGAGGCGTGCCTGCGCACCCTGCGGCTGTTCGGGGACATCGACGCCCAGCGGCTGATGTTCTCCCACTTCGGCGCGGTCACCTCGGTTCCCGAGACCCTCGACCGGGCCGAGTCCGAGCTGCGGCTGTGGGTGGAGACGGTGCGCGAGTCCCACGGCAGCACCGGCGACCTGGACCACGCGATCGCCATGGTGCGGGACAAGGTCATCTCGCGCTACGCACCGATGCCGCCGGAGGCGCCCGCGGAGTCCGCCGCGATCCTGGACACCCTCAGCGGCGCGGAGACCAACGTGTCCGGCATCGTGCACTGGCTGGACAGGCTTGCCCGGGAGCAGGCCGAGGCCCGGGCCGCGGAGGAGAAGCGCTCCTGAGCGGTCCCGGACGACCCCGCGGCCCCTCGCGCGGGAGCGCGGACGTCCGCGCTCCCGCGCGAGAGCGCGGAGCACGTCCCGGCGGTCGCGTCCGGCCGCCCGGCGCGGCGGAGCCCGCGGAAAACCGGATGCGCCCGCCTGGCCCCGGACCTAGTCTCACCCCCATGACGACTCAGATCCGCACCATGGAGCGGGCCGACATCCCCCGGGTCCTCCCCCTCCTGCGCGCCGTCCACCCCTGCCGCGTGCTGACCGAGGGCGCGATGCGCTGGCGGGCGGAGAACCCCCCGCCCGGCAGCCGCGAGGCCACCCTGCTCGCGGTGGAGGACGGGACCCCGGTGGGTTTCCTGCGCTCCGTGCTGCGGTGCGACGTCGAGGGCCCCCGCAGCGGACGGTCCCTCCTCCCCACGGTCGCCGCCTCCCACCGGGACACGGACGTGGGCGCGCGCCTGCTGGACGCCTCGGAGCGCCACCTCGTCGAGGGCGGGGCCGAGGTGCTGCGGACCGAGGCCGCCGAGGAGGGCGTCCAGGCCGGAGGCGGGGCCTTTCGCCGGACGGTGCTGGAACGGGGGTACACCCCGGAGGACACCCACCGTGTCCTGGGCCTGGACCTGGCCGCCCTCCCCGACCCGCCGCGAGCGCCCGAGGGCGTCGAGCTGCGGCCCTTCGGCGACTACGCCGACGACCCGCGCGAGATCTACGAGGTCGACAGGCTGGCCAGCATGGACGAGCCCGGCGCGGAGCCCTGGTTCCCCTCCTACGAGGGGTGGTACAAGGACGTCTGGGAGCACCCGCTCAGCGCACCGGACCTGTCCCTGTTGGCGCTGGTCGAGGGCGTACCGGCCGCCATCACCTGCTACGTCTGCGACGGGCAGGCCCGGATGGAGTCGTCCATGACCGGCACCCTGCACGAGTTCCGGGGGCGCGGCCTCGCCGGGTACGCCAAGGCCGCAGCGCTGCGCCGGGCCCGCGAACGGGGCGTGCGGTACGCCTACACCGGCAACCACGAGGACAACGCGCCGATGCTGGCCGCGAACCGGCGGCTCGGCTACGCCCCGGTCGGTTCGGAGACCGTCTACGTCAGGCGGCTCAGGGGTTAGCGGCCGGTCCCGGCGGCGCCCCGGGCAGCCCCAGTTCCCGGAGCAGATGGGCGTAGAGGCCGTCCGTCCAGGAGAGCTGGTCGTCGGAGGGCAGGACCTCGAAGGCCCGCACCTCCACGGTCTCGAACTCCCCGGTCAGCGGGACCAGTGCGGTCACCTGGGCGTGGGTGACCACCGTGACGTGCCCGCCGGAGAGCACGTAGTGGCCGACGGTCCGGATGTCGCCGAGGGTGGCGCCGGCCTCCTCCCGGGCCTCGCGGCGCGCGGTGTCCTGGAGGGTCTCCCCCGGTTCGGCGTGCCCGCCGGGGAACTCCCAGGCCCGGCGCCGGTTGCGTACCAGGAGGGGCCGGTCACCGGTGTAGGTCAGGCACACCACGGAGTCGTGGGCCTCGGGGAGGACCCCCAGGCGCACGACGGCACCGCCGAACGGAACGTCTCCGCCCGGCGGTGCGGTACCGCCGGTCCCGTGGAAGGGACTCAGTCCCGGTCCTCGCGGCCTCGGTGCTGTCCGCCGCGGTCGCGGTCACGCGGGGACGCGTCCTGCTGCGGCTCCTCCAGGGGCTCCTGTTCCTCGGCGTCGGTCCAGACGATGCCGTCCTCGGCGTCGTAGTCGACCAGCTCCATACCCTCCAGGGCGGCCAGCCGCTCGTCGGCGTCGGTGACCCCGTCACTGTCCACGGCCGAGGCGCGCGAGAAGTACTCGCGTGCGTCGTCCTCGCGGCCCAGTTCCTCCAGGACGTCGGCGTAGGCGTAGAAGAGGCGGGCGACCCACGGACGGGCGCGCCGCTCCTTGAGCTCCGGCACCTGGAGTTCGGCCAGGGCGGCCTTGGCGTCGCCCATGTCCCGGCGGGCGCCGGAGGCGACGATGCGCAGCTCGATGCGGTCGGCGACGTCCAGGTCCTTGGCGGCCGGGTCGTTGGTGATCTCCAGCGCCCGCTCGGGACGGCCCAGACCGCGCTCGCTGTCGGCCATGAGGGCGAGGAAGTTGTCGCGTCCGCTCATCCGGCGGGCGGCGCGCAGGTCGGACAGGGCCTCCTGCCACTTGCCCACGGTGTAGGCGGCCACGCCGGAGGCCTCGCGGACGCCGGGAACGCGCGACGCCTTGCGGCGCGCGTAGGCAGCGTGGGCGTAGGCCCGCTCGGGGTCCTCGTCCAGGAGCATGCCAGCGGCGACGATGTGCTTGCCGATCAGCTCGGCCAGCGACTTGGGCAGCGAGTGGAGGTCGCGCCTGGTCTCGGGGTCCAGCTGGGAGTAGCTGACCTCCTCCGGGAGCTGGGGCGCGATGTCGGCCGGGTCGCGGTCCTCGCGCGGCGGACGGCGGTCGTCACGCCGGTCGTCCCGGCGATCCCCACCGCG
>ANAW01000236.1:0-1122 GCA_000340945.1 Nocardiopsis synnemataformans DSM 44143
CGGTCGTCACGGCGCTCTCCGCCGCGGAAGCCGCCACGGTCGTCCCGGCGATCCCCACCACGGAACCCGCCGCGGTCGTCCCGGCGGTCGTCCCGGCGGTCATCGCGGCGGTCATCGCGGCGCTCTCCACCGCGGAAGCCGCCGCGATCGCGGTCACCGCCACGGAAACCACCGCGGTCGTCCCGCCGGTCATCGCGACGGTCATCCCTGCGATCGTCACGGCCGCGGTACCCGCCGCGGTCGTCACGCCGGTCGTCCCGGCGATCCCCACCGCGGAAGCCGCCGCCCCTGTTGTCGTCGCGACCGCGGAACCCGCCACGGTCGTCGCGGCGCTCTCCGCTCCGGAAACCGCCCCTGTCATCGCGACGGTCTCCACCGCGGGCACCGCCGCGGTCGCGGTCGTCGCGGCGCTCTCCGCCGCCTCCACCGCTTCCGCCGCGAAAGCCACCGCGGTCATCGCGTCGTTCGTCACGGCCACGGAAACCGCCACCGCCGCGACGCTCGTCGCGACCCTGGTAGCCCCCGCGGTCGCGGTCGTCACGGCGGTGTCCTCCGCCCCGGTCGTCACGACCTCTGTCATCTCTGGAACCGCTGTAGCCGGACCGGGCGCGGGGTCCGTCACCGCGTCCCCGACCACCAGGTCCACCGGAGCGATAACCGCCGCGCTCGTTGGCTCCGGAGTCCTCGCGGTCTCCCGATCGGCTGTCCTCAGTCATCCAACCCGTCCGTCAACACTCAAAAGCGCTGCCACCTTGAGCAGTAGCAGCGCGTCATAGTACTCGTGCCTTCCAGCTTACGACATGGTGTCGCCGCTCATCACCAGAGCGCAGGTGCCCAAGGTCCTACTTTCCCTCCAGTGTCCGCGCACACCGGACCGGGGGCTTCGTGTCCGGTTGTCCACAGCACGCAACACGCTCTACCCCCGACACACCCTGCCGCGGTTGACTGGAAACAGGGGGGCCCACCCCGACCCCCACACCCCCGCACACCCACCCCCGCGTTCACAAACGCACAAAGGTGCCCACGAAAAAAGGGGGGCGGGGCCGCCTAAGGCGACCCCACCCCCCACACACAAAAAAGAAGGGGGAGAAGCCGCCCCACAAGGCGACCCCTCCCCCACTC
>ANAW01000237.1:0-355 GCA_000340945.1 Nocardiopsis synnemataformans DSM 44143
ACGAACGTGCACGCTCGCGCCCTCCAGAGGTCAGGGGGTGAAAGGGAAGCGTGACGCGCGACCTTGAGTACAGGGGGGTTCGAAGCCCCACCACAGACAGGTAGGTAGTCACGGATCAGGTCACTGCCCTCCCGCACCACAACCCAGGCCCAAAAACGCACGCCCTAACGCAACGGCCACCACCGGCGCGCTGAAAACCGAGGCCATGGCTCAGGTTCCGCGCACATACAACGCCTGTGGCTCAGGCCCAGGACACATACAGGTTCTGTGGCTGAGGTCCAGCGCACGTGCACGGTTTATGGCTCAGGTCCCGCGAACGTGCACGGTCTGTGGCCGGGCTCTGCTGCACGCTCTA
>ANAW01000238.1:0-18289 GCA_000340945.1 Nocardiopsis synnemataformans DSM 44143
GGGTCTGAGCAGGGAGCCTGGGACCTACGGCCAACCCCCACACCCCTACCCAGCACTGGCCTTTTCCGTTTGAACCCCGCCGTGTCCAAGGAAGGCAGCACCGTGCACGTTCAACCACAGCAGGGTTAAGGTACAAACCCCCCACGGGCTGAGGTACAAACCCCCCCTCGGGTTGAGGTTCAAACCCCCCACTGGCTGAGCTTCAAAACCCCCACCGGCTGACGCGAGCACGAAAGCGCACCCTCAACCCCCACGGGTTGAGGAAGGCGCGTACGTGCACCTTCAACCACCACGGGTTGGGACTCAAACCCCCCACCGGCTGAGCTGAGCACGAGCACACACCCCCAACCACCAAAAGCATTAAAACCAAAACCCCCACCCAGCTGACGCGAGCACGACAGTGCACGCCCAACCACCACAGGGCTGAGGTTCAAAACCCCCTCGGGTCAGGGTTCAACCCCCGGGTCGGGGCTCACCCCCCACTGGCTGAGGCAAACAGAACCGTGCGCCCCCAACCCCCTCCACCGGCACCCGACTGGGCCGGCCTTCCGGGTTTCTTCGGGGGAGATACGTACTTGCAGACCGGCCGAAAAAGCACGACGGGCGACACCTGATCCATGATGGCTGTGGGCACGCTGACCGCCTGACCTGCGGACCAGCACATATCCCCTCAGAGGGCACATCAGACGCACCGAGCACCACTGATCCGTTCGCCCTCGGATATTGACAGCATGTTGTCCATTTGACAGCATGTTGTCATGATCGAAGACACCAGGCAGACCGTCCACCTCGCCGTGTACGACCAGCTGGCGGACTGGGAGATCGGGCACACCACCGCGACCATCCGGGGCGGCGACTGGCAGCGCGACCCCGGGCGCTACGACGTGGTGACCGTCGGCCTCACCGGCGCGCCCGTCACGACCGCGGGCGGGCTGACCATCCTTCCCGACATCACCCTGCCCCAGCTCAAGCCCTCCTCCAGCGCGATGCTGATCCTGCCGGGGGCCGACGGCTGGGACCTCGACCCCGAGTCCTTCTCCCCGTTCGCCTCGGCGGCCGGGATCTGGCTCGACGCCGGAGTGCCGGTGGCGGCCATCTGCGGCGCCACGGCCGGGCTCGCCCGGGAGGGCCTCCTGGACTACCGCGACCACACCAGCGCCGCTCCCGAGTACCTGCTGGCCACCGGCTACGCCGGGATGCGCCGCTACCGCTCCGCGCTCGCGGTCTCCGACGGCGGCCTCATCACCGCGGGTCCCACCGCGCCCCTGGAGTTCGCCCGGGAGGTCTTCGCGGCCCTGGACCTGTACACGCCCCGCGTCCTCGACGCGTGGTACCGGCTGCACGTCGAGCACGACCCCGGCGCCTACCACGTGCTGCTGGAGGGGGCCTGAGCATGGCCCCTGCCGAGGACAGACACTCCGACCTGCTCACCGGGGCCGCGCTCACCGTCTTCCGCCTCAACGGGCAGTTCCTGTCGGTGGCCGAGGAGCTGGCCCGGACCGCCGGGCTGACCGCCGCGCGCTGGCAGGTGCTCGGCGCGGTGACCCGCGAACCCCTGCCGGTGTCGGCGGTCGCGCGCCGCTTCGGCACCACGCGGCAGAGCGTGCAGCGCATCGCCGACCTGCTGGTGGACCAGGGGCTGGCCGAGTACCGGCCGAACCCGGCGCACAGCCGCGCCAAACTGCTCGCCGCCACCGGGGAGGGCCTGGACGCCCTGCGCCGGATCAGCCCCGACCACAACCGGGTGGCCGAGGCCCTGGTCACCGAACTGGGCGAGGAGGACAGCGCGCGCGTGCTGGAGGCGCTGCGCCAGCTCTCGCGGGCCCTGGACCGGATCGGGAGCGACTGAGCGGCGGGCAGTATCGTCGGGCGGACACCCCGTTCGCCCCGGACACGGGCTCCGGGTCCGCTCCCCTCGCCCGAGGGCACGCGTCCCACCAGGAGGAAGACGCCATGATCGACCTGCGTTCCGACACCGTCACCCGACCCACCCCGGCCATGCGCAGGGCCATGGCCGAGGCCGAGGTCGGCGACGACGTGTGGGGCGAGGACCCGACCGTGCGGGAGCTGGAGGAGGAGACCGCCGGGCTGCTGGGCAGGGAGGCCGCGCTGTACGTGCCGTCCGGGCACATGGCCAACCAGCTGGGACTGTACGTGTCCACCCGCAGCGGCGAGGAGGTGTGGGCGCACGAGAAACACCACCTCATCGGCGACGAGCAGGGCGCGACCGCGGTGCTGGCCCGGGCCCTGCCGCGCCTGTACTCGGACGGGCTCTGCCCCGCCGACGTGCTGCTGGAGTCGTGGATCGCGGGCCGGGGCGACGTCCACCGGGCCGAGCCCGCCCTGGTGTGGCTGGAGAACACCTTCACCGGCCGGGTCGTGCCGCTGGCCGAGCAGCGCCGGGTCACCGGGTTCGCGCACCGGCACGGGCTGCGCGCGCACCTGGACGGGGCGCGGCTGTGGAACGCGGCCACCGCCCTGGGAGTGGCTCCGGCGGAGGTCGCGGACGGGTTCGACACGGTGTCGGTGTGCTTCTCCAAGGGCCTGGGCGCCCCGGTGGGCTCGGCGCTGGCCGGGGACGCCGACACGGTGCGCAGGGCCCGGCGCGGGCGCAAGATGCTGGGCGCGGGGATGCGCCAGGCCGGGATCATCGCCGCCGGGGCCCTGTACGCGCTGCGCCACCACCGGGAGCGGGTGGCCGAGGACCACGGGCGCGCCGCGGAGCTGGCCCGGCTGATCGCCGAGCGGTCCGGGCTGGCCGTGCGGTCGCAGACCAACATGGTGCTGGTGCCCACCCCGGCCGGGCAGGGCGCGCGCTACGCCGAGGCCTTCGCCCGCCACGGGGTCGCGGGGCTGGGCATCGGCGACGCCGTGCGCCTGGTGGTGCACCTGGAGACCACCGACCGCGACGTGGAGGAGGCCGCCCAGGGCGTGGCCAAGGCCGCCGCCGAGCTGTGACCCCGGCGGCCGGGCGCGGCGGGCGGCCGACCTAGACTGTGCCGACCGCCTGTCCGTCCGGCTGCCGCGGGCGTGCCACGCGTCACAACGCGTAGTAGCATTCCGCGTATGACATTGTCGTACTAGAGAGTGGTAGCACCGCAATGCCGGGAAGAATCCAGTCGATCGAACGCGCGGCAGCCATCCTCCGGATCCTGGCCACCGGCGCCCGCGGGCTCAGCCTGGCGGAGATCTCCCGGTCCCTGGAGCTGCCCAAGGGCACCGTGCTCGGCATCCTGCGCACCCTCCAGCACGTGGGCTTCGTCGAGCAGGACCCGGAGTCGGGCCGCTACCGCCTGGGCGGGGGCATGCTCAGCCTGGGCACCCGTTACCTGGACGGCAACGAGCTGCGCACCCGCGCCCTGAACTGGGCGGACAGCCTGGCCTCGCGCAGCGGCGAGAGCGTGCGGATCGGCACGCTGCACAAGCACCAGGTGCTCGTGGTCCACCACGTGTTCCGGCCCGACGCCTCCCAGCAAACCCTGGACGTGGGCACCCTGCTGCCGCTGCACGCCACCGCCATCGGCAAGGTCCTCATGGCCTTCGACCCCCTGGCGGCCCCCGAGGAGGACCCGGCCGTGGTCGAGAACGGCGGGGCCCCGGTGCTGACCTCCTTCACCCGGCACACCGTCACCTCCCCCGCCGCGCTGGAGCGCCAGCTCGACCAGGTGCGCGACGACGGCTGGGCGTGGGAGGCCGAGGAGCTCGTGGACGGCGAGGTCTCCATCGCCGCCCCCATCCGCGACCGGCGCGGCACGACCGTCGGCGCCATCGGGGTGCGCGGCGCCGTCGAGCGCCTGCGCGGCGAGGGGGGCAGGCCCGACATGGAGCAGGTCTCCTACGTGCGCGACGCGGCGCGGGCCATCTCCCGGGAGCTCGGCGTCACCCCCTACTGAGAGATCACGGCACGGCTGCCCCACCTCCCCCACCGCCCGCGGAACGCCTCCCGCGCGGCGGCTTCCGGCGTTCGTCCGCGCCTGGCAGCGTTGCCGTCGGGGGGACGTGACGCACGCGACACGATTGCGTCACACGGCCTTGACATGGGAAGGAAAGACGGATGAAACTAACGGCTACTCATACGTCAATGTCGTACAACGTGCGGGTTTAATCCGAAACCGTGTGCGTCCGGCCCCGTCCCGAGCCCCACCCTGAAGGCGAGCACCCGATGAGTCAGCAGTACGTCGCCGCGATCGACCAGGGCACCACGTCGAGCCGCTGCATCCTCTTCGACCGCGACGGACGTATCGTCTCGGTCGACCAACGCGAGCACAGGCAGATCTTCCCCAAGCCCGGCTGGGTCGAACACGACGCCTCGGAGATCTGGACCAACGTCGAGGCGGTCGTCCAGGGGGCCCTGGACAAGAACGACGTCACCCCCGACCAGATCGCGGCCGTCGGCATCACCAACCAGCGCGAGACCACCGTGGTCTGGGACCGCGAGACGGGCGAGCCGGTCCACAACGCCATCGTCTGGCAGGACACCCGCACCGACGACCTGGTCCGCGAACTGGGCGGCGAGGAGGGGCAGGACCGCTTCCGCGAGCGGTGCGGGCTGCCGCTGGCCACCTACTTCTCCGGCCCCAAGCTGCGCTGGCTGCTCGACAACGTCGACGGCCTGCGCGGACGCGCCGAGCGCGGCGAGGTCCTGTTCGGCACCATGGACACCTGGATCATCTGGAAGCTGACCGG
This sequence comes from Nocardiopsis synnemataformans DSM 44143, assembly GCA_000340945.1. GTDB lineage: Bacteria > Actinomycetota > Actinomycetes > Streptosporangiales > Streptosporangiaceae > Nocardiopsis > Nocardiopsis synnemataformans. The sequence continues at coordinate 4,687 of ANAW01000238.1, forward strand.
CCGCCACGTCACCGACGTGACCAACGCCAGCCGCACCATGCTGATGAACCTGTCCACCCTCCAGTGGGACCCCGAGATCCTGGAGGCCATCGGCATTCCTGAGGGCATCCTGCCCGAGATCCGCTCGTCCTCGGAGGTCTACGGCGAGGCCAACGGCTACCTGGCCGGAACCCCCGTCGCCTCCTCGCTGGGCGACCAGCACGCCGCCCTGTTCGGCCAGACCTGCTTCGACCCGGGCGACGTCAAGGGCACCTACGGCACCGGCACCTTCCTGGTGATGAACACCGGCACCGAGCCGGTGACCTCCGAGAACGGCCTGCTCACCACCCTGGGCTACAAGCTCGGCGACGAACCGGCCGTGTACGCCCTGGAGGGCTCCATCGCGGTGACCGGCTCCCTCGTGCAGTGGCTGCGCGACAACCTGGGCCTGATCTCCACCGCGCCCGAGATCGAGACGCTGGCCCGCACCGTGGAGGACAACGGCGGCTGCTACATCGTGCCCGCCTTCTCCGGCCTGTTCGCCCCGCACTGGCGCAGCGATGCGCGCGGCGTCATGGCGGGCCTGACCGGCTACGTCAACAAGGGCCACATCGCGCGCGCCGTCCTGGAGGCGACCGCGTGGCAGACCCGCGAGGTCGTCGACGCGATGAACGCCGACGCGCCCATGGAGCTGACCACGCTCAAGGTGGACGGCGGCATGACCGCCGACAACCTGCTCATGCAGATCCTGTCCGACGTGCTCGACACCGAGGTCGTGCGCCCGATGGTCGCCGAGACCACCTGCCTGGGCGCCGCCTACGCCGCGGGGCTGGCGGTGGGCTACTGGCCCGACGTCGAGACGCTGCGCGCCAACTGGCACAAGGCCGCCGAGTGGACCCCGAAGATGGAGCCCGCCGACCGCGAGCGCGAGTACCGCAACTGGAACAAGGCCGTGCGCCGCACCCTGGACTGGGTCGAGCACGAGGACGCCCGGTAGCGCGGAGGCGGCGACACCCCACCGAACGACCGGTTCCCAGGAGCCCCGGCTGCCACCTTCGGCTCCCGGGAACCGGCCCGCGGGGCGCTCCGCGCGCCCCGCTCCATCCCATTCCTGTGACGGGTGCGTCCTATTAAACCCCCGCCTCCGGCCCGGTGCCGGCCGGCGGGGGTGAGGCCCCCGTGACCCGGTTCCCCCTGACGGGGCGGAGGTCTCCATGGTCTATCTGGCAGAGTTCGTCGGTACGGCGATCCTGATCCTGCTCGGCGGCGGCGTCGTCGCCGGTGTCTCGCTCGCGCGCTCCAAGGCCCTCAACGGCGGCTGGATCGTCGTCACCTTCGGCTGGGGCATGGCGGTCGCGATGGCCGTCTACGTCGTCGGCGCCACCAGCGGCGCCCACATCAACCCGGCGGTCACGCTCGGCCTGGCCAGCATCGGCGAGTTCGCCTGGGCCCAGGTCCCGGGCTACATCCTGGCCCAGTTGGGCGGCGCGTTCACCGGCGCCGTCCTGGTCTACCTGGTCTACCTGTCGCACTGGAAGATCACCGACGACCCGGACGCGAAGCTGGGCGTGTTCAGCACCGCTCCGGCCGTGCGCAACCCGGTGGCCAACCTCATCACCGAGGCCGTCGGCACCGCGATGCTGCTCCTGGGCGTGCTGGGCATCGGCGCGAACTCCGGCTACGTCTCCATCGAGGGCGGCGTCGACTTGAGCGGCCTGTTCACCAACGGCCTCGCACCGCTGCTGACCGGTCTGCTGGTGCTGGCGATCGGCCTGTCCCTGGGCGGCCCGACGGGGTACGCCATCAACCCGGCCCGCGACCTGGGGCCGCGCATCGCGCACGCGATGCTGCCGATCCCCGGCAAGGGCCCGTCCGACTGGGGGTACGCCTGGGTCCCGGTGGTCGGCCCCCTGGTGGGCGGTGTGATCGGCGCGTGGATCTGGAAGCTCACCGGCTTCGGCGCCTGAGCGCCACCGGCCCGGGGACGGGGTGACCGTCGCCCCCCGGGGCCGTCCGAGGCCCCCAGTGCCTCCTTCGGGTCCGCCGCGGCGGACCCGTTCCCCGCACCGCCCCGGGGCGTTCCGCGCACGCGGAACGCCCCGGGGCTTTCCTGTGCGCGTCCTCCACGCGGGCCGAACGCGCGGTCGGCCGCCGAGGTTCGACAATGCCGCATCTCCGGAACCCCACGTGTTGATTCGAGTCCCCTGCGCAACTTCCGGCGCGCTTCCCTTCGCCCTGGTACGCCCGTGGACCTGTTTTGTGGGCCGGAATGCCCCCTCTCCTTCACCAGCGTTCGGCATTGTCGTATTATGAAGGCGATACATCGCCTGAAACGTGGAGACTGTTCAGGTGCACGCGAGGCCCCCTCCATCCCTCCGAGGAGCACAGCCATGACCGTCAGCGCCAGCCAGAACCGCATCGCCTCGTCGCGCTCGCGCACACGCGACGAACTCACCCGGGGGACCTTCGACCTCCTGGTCGTCGGCGGCGGGATCCTCGGGACCTCCGTCGCCTGGACCGCCACCCAGGCGGGTCTGCGCGTGGCCATGGTCGACTCCGGGGACTTCGCCGGGGCCACCTCCAGCGCCTCCTCCAAGCTGGTGCACGGCGGGCTGCGCTACCTCCAGAGCGGCCAGGTGCGCCTGGTCGCCGAGAACCACCGCGAGCGCCGCTCCCTGGCCTCCGAGGTGGCGCCGCACCTGGTCAACCACATGCCGTTCCTGGTCCCGATCTACTCCGGCGGCCCGCACGGGGCCGCGAAGATGGGCGCCGGGGTGTTCCTGTACTCGGCCCTGTCGGCCTTCGGCGACGGCATGGGCCGCCTGCTCTCCCCCGCCCAGGCGCGGCGGCTCGCCCCGGGCCTGCGCACCGACGGCCTGCGGTCGGTGGCCGCCTACAGCGACCACCAGATGAACGACAGCCGGATGGCCGTCATGAGCGTGCGCGCCGCCGTGGACGCGGGCGCGGTGGTGCTCAACCACGCCGAGGTCGTGGGGCTGCGCACCACCCGGGGCCGGGTCACCGGCGCCGACCTGCGCGACCGCGTCGACGGCGGGGAGTTCGGCATCGACGCGCGGCTGGTCCTCAACGCGACCGGCCCGTGGGTGGACCGGCTGCGGAGCATGGAGGACCCCTCCGCGCCGCCCAGCGTCCGCCTGTCCAAGGGCGCGCACCTGGTGCTGCGGACCCCCGAGCCCTGGCGCGCCGCGCTGACCATCCCCGTGGACAAGTACCGGGTGTCGTTCGCGATCCCGTGGGAGGGCAGGCTGCTGCTGGGCACCACCGACGAGGAGTACACCGGGGACCCGGCCGACGTGTCGGTCGTGCCCGCCGACGTGGAGCAGATCCTGGGTGAGGCCGCGCTGGGCATCGACGCGCCCTACCTGGACGCCTCCCACGTCGACTACTCCTTCGCGGGGCTGCGGGTGCTGCCCGGCGGACCCGGCGGCACCAGCGCGGCCAAGCGCGAGACCGTGGTCAGCCAGGGCCGGGGCGGGATGCTCTCGGTGGCGGGCGGCAAGTGGACGACCTACCGCCACATCGGCCGCGCCGTCCTGAAGGAGCTGCGCAGGGTCGACGCCGTGCCGCTGTCCGAGGACATGGCCGACCCGCTGCGCACGGTGCCGCTGCCCGGGCTGGCCAGCCCTGACGCGGTGACCCAGCGGCTCATCACCGACCGAGCTTCCGGCGCCCCGCTGGACCCGCTGGTGGCCCGCCACCTGGCGTCGCACTACGGGAGCCTGGCCATGGACATCGCGGCGCTGGTGCGCGAGGAGCCGCGGCTGGGCGAGCGCATCCACCCCGACGGCCCCGACATCTGGGCGCAGGTGGTCTTCGCCCGCGACCGCGAGTGGGCGGTGACCGCGGACGACGCGCTGCGCCGCCGCACCACGGTGACCGTGCGGGGACTGGACACCCCCGAGGTGCGTCAGCGCACCGAGGCCCTGCTGGAGCGGTGAGCCCCGGCCCCCGCGGGGGCCGGACACGCGAACGCCCCGGAAGGCGGTGCCTTCCGGGGCGTTGCGCGAAGTTATCGCGTGCTACAGCGGGGTGACGTTCTCAGCCTGCGGGCCACGGGTGCCCTGGGTGATCTCGAACTCCACGCGCTGGTTCTCCTCCAGGTTACGGAAGCCCGAGCCCTGGATCGCGCTGTAGTGCACGAAGGCGTCGGGGCCGCCACCGTCGGGGGAGATGAAGCCGAAGCCCTTCTCGCCGTTGAACCACTTCACAGTTCCCTGAGCCATGTTCTCTCCTTCAGCTCGGTGTACACGGACGCAGACTCACGTCCGCGAATTGCCGCGAGCCGGACTCCCTTGGAAACCGCCCGCCGGTCACAAACTCCGCGGGCAAGACACCAACTGCGAAATTCAACGACTAACAATCACTTTGAACGTACCACAGACGGGCCCGCCAGCGGAGGATTCCGGTGTGGCAACCCGCACGGCCCGCCGGGGAATACCGGCGGATCTTCCAGGGTACCCGTGTGCCGCGTGGGACCGCACACCGGGATTCACGTCCCGTTCAGACGGGCGTCGCCAGCGCGTCGTCGACGCACCTCAGGGCGGGTGCGCCCGTGGCCGCGTCCGGATCCGGGGCGGCCCCGCCCGCGGCCGCGGGGATGCGCGGGCCGCCGGGCGGCGGAGTGGCCGGGGAGGCGTCCGCGGACGCCTTCCGGGCCGAGCCCGCGGGTGTTCGGGACGAGGCCCGGCACGAGGATCCGAGGCCGTGCGGACAGCCGCGAATCAGCACCGCCCCGCACCGATGCGCGCGTCGAATTCCGCTTTCGGCGATCGGCGCCGGGAGCGCGCGCGGAGCGCCGGAAAAGACCGAGGCGCCCGCGGGGGGTGGACGGGCGCCGGGATGGGGGAAGCGGGGGACTCAGCCCTGGTCGATCCCCACGAAGTGGCCCTCCTCGGCCTCGATCAGCGGTGCCGAATCCTCGTCGGGCGCCGTCGGCAGGACGACGTCCTCGGGGGGGTTGGCCGCCAGTTCGGCGTCGACCTCGGCCCAGGTGCGGTGCAGCTGCGGCACGCAGGACAGCAGGTGGCGGCTGTAGGGGTGCAGCGGGTTGTCGAACACCCTCTGGGTCGGCCCCATCTCCGCGATCGCGCCCTTGCGCAGGATCACCGACTTGTCGCTGACGTAGTTGCCCAGGGACAGGTCGTGGGTGACGAACAGGATGCCCAGGCCGCGCTCCTTGAGGTCGGCGAGCAGGTTGAGCACGTCGATGCGCGTGGAGGCGTCGAGCATGCTGATGATCTCGTCGGCGACCAGCAGCTTGATGTCCAGCAGCAGCGCCCGCGCGATCAGCAGGCGCTGCAACTGGCCGCCGCTGAGCTGGTGCGGGTACTTGTTGAGGACGTTGCCCGGGTCCAGGCGCACCGTGGCGATCGCGTCCAGCACCTTGTCCCGCCACTCCGTCTCCGGGGTCTTCGGGAAGTAGGAGGTGCGGACCATCTCGAAGACGCGGTCGGCCTTGAAGATGGGGTTGAAGCAGCTGAACGGGTCCTGGAAGACCCCCTGCACGCGGCGGTAGTACTCCTTGCGCGCGGTGTGGCCCTTGATGGTGGTGATGTCGGTGCCCTCGAAGGTGATGCTCCCCGAGGTCGGACTCGACAGGCCCAGCACCATCTTGCCGAGGGTGCTCTTGCCGCTGCCGCTCTCACCGATCAGGGAGACGACCTCGCCCGCCCCCACCGTGAGGCTCACGTCGCGGACGGCGCGCAGGCGGCCACCGCCGAACGCGCCCACCTTGTACACCTTGTGCACGTGGCTGAGTTCCAGCACGGTCTACCTCACCCCGTCTTCCAGCAGGCGGCCCAGTGGCCGGGTTCGATCTCCACCAGCGGCGGCTGTTCGGAGCACTTGGAGAACGCCATCGGGCAGCGGTCCTTGAACCGGCAGCCGGTGGGCGGGTTGAGCAGACCCGGCGGGGTGCCGGGAATGCCCTCCAGGCGGCCCCCCTGCACGGTGGAGGTGGAGCCGACCTCGGGCAGCGCCCCGATGAGCATCTGGGTGTAGGGGTGCCTGGGCTCGTTGATGATGGTGCCCGCGGGCGCCTTCTCCACGATGTGGCCCGCGTACATCACCATGATCGTGTCCGCCATCTGGTACACGAGCGAGATGTCGTGGGTCACGAAGACCATGCTCTTGATGTAGCCCCGGTCGCGGAACTCCACCATCGACTCCGCGACGGAGCGCTGGGTGGACACGTCCAGGGCCGAGGTGACCTCGTCGGCGATCAGCAGCGACGGGTTGAGCAGGGTCGAGATGACCATGACGACGCGCTGCTTCATGCCGCCGGACAGCTCGATCGGGAACCGGTTGAGCACGTCGACGTCGAGGCCGACCAGTTCCAGGCGGCGGTGCAGCTCCTCGGTGATGTCGGCGGGCCGCACGCCGCGGGCGCGCAGCAGCTCGTTGATCATCTTCCCGATCTTGCGGGTCGGGTTGAGGGCGCTCATCGCGTACTGCGGGATGAGCGAGATCTCGTGGTACCGCAGGGGCACCATCGCGCGGTCGTCGGCGATGGGCACGTCCTTGCCGTCCAGCTCGATCGTGCCGCCGACGTGGCGCATCCGCGAGTCCAGGCGGATCAGGCTCTTGCCCAGGGTGGTCTTGCCGCAGCCGGATTCCCCGGCCAGGCCCATGATCTCCCCGTCGGCGAGGTCGAACGTGACGCCGTCGAGGGCGTGGACGTCCCCGCGCAGGGTCTGGTAGTAGACCTTCAGGTCCTTGACGCGCAGGGTCATCACAGCTCCCGCAGCTTGGGGTTGAAGACCTCGTCCAACCCGACGTTGAGGATGTACAGCGAGCCCACGATCACCGTGATGCCGATGCCCGGCGGGATGAACCACCACCACAGGCCGAGGGTGAGCGCGCTCCAGGCGACGGCGCTCTCCAGCATCAGGCCGAGGGACACGCCGTTGGACGGGCCGAGGCCGATGAAGTCCAGGCCGGCCGCGGTGAGGACCGCGCCGCCGAAGAGCAGGATGAAGGACATCACCAGGTACGAGCTCATGTTGGGCGCGATCTCGGTGGTGATGATCTTCCACGTGCGCCGGCCGCTCAGCCGGGCCAGGTCCACGTAGTCGCGGGTGGCCAGGGACAGCGCCTGGGAGCGGACCGCGCGGGCCGCCCACGGCCAGGCGGTCAGGCCGATGAACAGGCCCTGCACGAACAGGCCGCGCGCGTCCAGGTAGGCGATCGCGACGATGAGCACGACCATCGCGGGCAGGACCAGGACCACGTTCGTGATCATGTTGAGGATCTCGTCGACGATCCCGCCCTTGTACCCGGCGACGAAGCCGACCGCCGTGCCGATGACGAAGGCGACGCCGCCGCCGAACAGGCCGATGATGAACGTGGCGCGTACGCCGTGCACGAACTGGGCCCAGATGTCCTGGCCGAACGTGGTGGTGCCCAGCCAGTACTCGCCGTTGGGCGGCTGCATCTGCGGGCCGACGTACTCGTTGGGGCTGTCGCTGACGAAGAAGGGGCCGATGATCCCGAGCAGGAGGAAGGCCAGGACGATGCCCGAGCCGATGAGCAGCTTGGGGTTGCGCCGGGCGTAGTAGAGGGCCTCGGAGCCCTTGCGCTCGGCTGGTTCGGGGGCGGCCGCCTTCTCGGCGGTTCCCGGAGCTCCGGCGACGTTCGTCATGAGGAGCCTCCCGTCATCTGGACCCGGGTGCGCGGGTCGATCAGCACGTAGACGATGTCGATGATGAAGTTGGCGATCAGCACGCCGACGACCACGAACAGGAAGACGCCCTGGAGCAGGAAGAAGTCGCGGCTGTCCAGGGAGTCCAGGATGAGCTTGCCGAGGCCGGGGTAGTTGAACACGATCTCGGTGAGCAGGGAGCCCGCGATGATCGTGCCCAGCTGGACGGCCAGGCCGGTGATCTGCGGCAGCATGGCGTTGCGGAACGCGTACCGCCGGACCAGCTTGCGCGGGGCGCCGAGGGCCTGGAGGTAGTTGGAGTAGTCCGCGTCCAGTTCGTAGATGATCATGTTGCGCATGCCGATCGCCCAGCCGCCCAGCGCCACCAGGAACATGGACAGGAACGGCAGGAACCAGTGGGTGATCAGGCTGGAGATGAACAGCCAGCTGAACTCGGGGCGCAGGGAGAAGCTGTAACCGCCCGAGGCCGGGAAGATCCCCGCGACGATGCCCAGGCTCCAGGCCAGCAGCAGGGCGAGCCACATGTACGGCGTGGCGGTGAGGATGTACCCGACCGGCAGGACCGTGTTGTCCAGGGCCTTGCTGCGGGCGGCGAAGGCGCCGAAGCGGTTGCCGATGACCCAGCTGAGCAGGATCGCGGGGAGCAGCAGTCCCAGGGTGTAGGGGACCGCCCTCAGGATGACGTCGGTGACCGGCTCGGGGTAGAGCATCACGCTGATGCCCAGGTCCCCCTGGAACAGACCCGCCCAGAAGCTCAGGTACTGCTCGTGCAGTGGCTTGTCGAGGCCGAAGACCTCCTCGTAGTAGGTGGTCATGGACGCCAGGGCCTCGGGGTCGCCCACCGAGGCTCGGGAGAGCATGTTGCGGATGGGGTCGCCGGGCATGAAGCGCGGAATCATCCAGTTGATGGTGACCGCGGCGATGAACGTAAGCAGGTAGACGAAGAGCTTACGACCGATATAGCGCCACACACGTTCCTCCAGGTGATGGCGGCGGACAGTCGAGTGGCCCCGGAGGGGGCGCGGCCCGGACCCTGTGGGGGTGTCCGTGCCGCGCCCGCTCTCCCGGGGCGTCCCCCGGCCGGGCTCTTTCGCGCCGTGCCTCGGCCGGGGTCGGGGAGTGGTCAGCGGGGTGGATGGGGGGAGAGCCCTCCCCCGCCCCTACTCGACCGGTTCGATCGAGGCGAGGGTCTCGACCCCGCCCAGCTCGTACCAGCCCTCCCACATCACCGCGGCGGTGTTGGGCGTGCCCTCCGCCTCACTGGGCCAGTTGGTCCAGGCGGCGTTGTTGACCTGCGACCACTGGCCGTTGTACCAGAGCGGGATGGTCGGCAGCTCGGCCAGGAAGTGCTCCTGGAGCTGCGAGGTGACCTCGGCGGCGGCCTCGACGTCGTCGGCGGGGACCCGGGCGAGCTCCTCGGTGAGGGCCCAGGCCTCGTCGCTCTCGTAGCGGTGGAAGTTGACCGTGGTCTGCTGCTCCTGGATGGGCAGCTGGTAGAGGTAGTCGTAGTAGGTCCACGGCGAGTTGCTCAGCTGCCGGGCGTTGTTGATGACCAGGTCGAACTCGCCCGAGTTGCGGTTCTCGTCGAGCAGGCCCGCGTCGGGGAACTCGGCCGTGATGTTGATGCCGACGTCCTGGGCGTTCTGCTCGATGAGGCGGGCGGCCTCCATCCAGTCGGTCCAGCCGGAGGGGACCGCGAGGGTCAGGGCGATGGGCTCGCCGTCGGGCGTCTCGACGAAGCCGTCGCCGTCCTCGTCCATGTAGCCGGCCCCTTCGAGGATGGCCACCGCCTCGTCCGCGTCGTAGGAGAAGCCCTCACGCTCGACCAGCTCGTGGTCGATGTAGGCGTCCCACTCGGGCAGCAGGCCCGTGGGGTTGGCCGGCTGGACCAGGTTGGCGTACGGGCCCTCGACGATCTGGGTGATGTCGATGGAGTGGGCCAGGGCCTGGCGGAACTCCACGTCGTTGAGCGGCTCACGGGTGTGGTTCGGGATGAGCCACGCCGTGTTGGCGCTCTTCATGTACGGGGGGCCGTCGTAGAAGCTGGTGATGTTCTCGTTGCTGTTGAGGACCTGGTCGATGCCGGGCAGGAAGTTGTTGGAGAGGTCGACCTCGCCCTGGTTCAGCATGCCCATCGTCACCTCGTTGGAGGCGTTGACGATGTCGACGATGTAGCGGGCGTCCATCGTCATGTCGAGGGCCTCGATGGCCCACCACTCGTCGTTGCGCTCCCAGACCATGCGGTCGTCGGTGTGCGACTCGTAGACGTAGGGGCCGGTGCCGACGGGGTTCTCGTTGGGGCTGTCGGTGATCTGGGTGTCCTCCATGTCGGCCCAGATGTGGTCCGGGACGATGGGGTTGGAGTAGGCCCAGTTCATCCACTCCTGCGGACGGCTCTCCGAGAAGGTGACGGTGACCGTGCGCTCGTCGGTGGCCTCGACGCTCTCGATGTAGTCCCAGACGTTGCCGTAGGGGACTCCGGAGATCTTGCCGAGCTCCAGCGTGGTGACCACGTCCTGGGCGACCAGGGGCTCACCGTCGTTCCACGTGACGCCCTCGCGCAGGGTGATCTCGTGGACGGTCTCCGAGGTCCACTCGTCGCTCTCGGCGAGCCAGTGAACGTACTCGCCCGCCTCCGGGTCGTAGTGGAAGAGCGACTCGTAGACCAGGCCGTTGGTGCCGACCGCGAAGTTGCCCCTCATCATCGGGTTCCAGCTGGTGGGTGCCTCCCACGCCGTACCCGTGGTGTACAGCGTCTCGTTCCGGGGGTACTGCCCCGAACCGCTGTCGCTGTCCCCGCCGCCACCCGAACAGGCGCTGACCGCGAGGGCCAGGGCCGCGAGTGCCGCCGGAAGCCGCAGCATTCTCATCTCGACTCCTCCTTGTCACCCGGCCGGCCTATGGGGGGATTCCCCTCCGAGAGACCGGAAGGGTGGGAGCGCTCCCAGTGGTGAGCGCGCGAGACCGTTGCTGAACCGGGTAAGTGACGTTAACAACAACACGTCCGCAGGAAGGGCGTCAATGCCCGACACTTCGCTGTTATTCGCTTGTAACAGCACAGATGCGGGTATGTCAGTAAGTTCGGCGGCGCTGAACCGGTTCCGCACGGGCGTTCTCGCTCCCTCCGGGGCCTGTCGGCGTGGGGCGTCACGCGCCGTAGCCTTCCACAGCCCGTGAGGAGGAGGCAGCACCCTCACGGTCACCTTTTGGACACCAAAGCCCCAGTGATCGCTGTGGCAACCCACGCCTCAGTTTTCACATCGTTAACATCCGCCACAGCACACGCCGCGCGCCCCGGCATCCGCGCCACGCGGGGCTTTCGCGTCCTCACGCGGTGTGCGCGCCGGACCGAACGTGCGGCCCTCCGGGACACGTGTCCGGGAGCCGCGACCGCCCCGGCCGCGGGCGACCGGACGGAGAGCGGGGTCACGCGCCCAGGGGGCCCGTGCTGCCCCGGGGGAGCAGTTCCCCCCGGGAGGTCTCCCTGTTCTCCACCGGCTTGCCCTCGATCGTCCTGGCCAGCATCAGCGCGGCCTGGCGGCCGTAGGACACGATGTCGCGCACTATGGCGGTCAGCGAGGGCCGGACCAGGCGGCACAGCACCGAGTCGTCCCAGGCCACGATGGACAGCTGCGAGGGCACGTCGACGCCCATCTCGTGGGCCACGCCCAGCCCGGCCACGGCCATGAGGTCGTTGTCGTAGATCAGGGCGGTCGGCCGGTCGGTGGCGGCCAGCAGCTTGCGCGTGGTCCTCGTGCCCCCCTCGCCCGTGTAGTCGGCGTGCACCCAGCGGGCCTCGCTCAGCCCGGCCTGCGCCGCGGCGTCCAGGAAGGCCTGGGTGCGCACGCGGGTGTGCACGAACTTCTCCGGGCCCGCCACCTGGACGATGCGCCGGTGGCCGAGGGCGGCCAGGTAGTGGACGACCTCGCGCATGGCGGTGGCGTCGTCGGTGTACAGATAGGGCAGGGAGCCCACGCCGTCGGGTCCGCCGAGGACGACGGCGGGCAGCGGGAGGTCCTCGACGACCTGGACGCGCGGGTCGCCCACGCGCAGGTCGACCATGATCACGCCGTCCACCCGGCGTTCGGACGACCAGCGCCGGTAGGCCGCGATCTCGGCGCCCATGTCCTCGGTGACCTGTAACAGCAGGTCCACCCCCGAGGAGGCCAGCTCGGTCTCGATCCCCGAGACCAGCTGCATGAAGAAGGGCTCCAGCCCGAGCGAGTGGGCGGGCCGGTCGACCACCAGGCCGACCGCCCCGATCCGGCCGCCGGGGGCGAGGGCGCGCGCCGGGCTGCTGGGCGCCCAGCCGAGGTCGCTGGCGATCGCCAGGATGCGTCTTCGGGTCTCCTCCGAGACCCCCGGACGCCCGTTGAGCGCGTAGGACACGGCCCCCTTGGACACCCCCGCGGCCTTGGCGATGTCCATGATGGTCGGACGCCGCATCAAACCCCCCATTCGTCCCCCTGATCACACAACGCTGAACCGGTTAAGCAGACGGTTCGGGATTGTACTGCATGACCTTGGGATGTAATCAGACAAAGGGGTACTTAACTCACCAATCCCCTCAAACTCCCTGGCACCCGGGGCACCAGTAGAGGGTGCGCCCGGCCAGTTCCGCGGAGGCGACGGGCGAGGAGCACACCCGGCAGGGATCGCCGGTCCGGTAGCAGACGTAGAGGCTGTCGGGCCGGGGCACGGGGCGCGCGTCCGGGTCGGGGCGGTGCTCGGGGAGGGTGGTGATGATGTAGCCGTCCCGCACGCCGTCGCGGAGCAGGCCCGACAGGTCGTCCCACAGCCGCGACCACTGGTCGGCCGTGAGGTCGCGGCCCGGGGTCATCGGGTCCAGGCCCGCCCGGAACAGCGACTCGGCGCGGTAGATGTTGCCGACGCCCGCCACGACGTCCTGGCGCATGAGGAGCGCGGCGACGCTGGTCCGGGAGCGGCTGACCAAGCGCCAGGCGCGTTCGGGGTCGGCGTCGTCGCGCAGGGGGTCGGGGCCCAGCCTGTCCTGGACGGCGCGCTTCTCGTCCTCGGTGACGACCTCGCAGGCCGAGGGGCCGCGCAGGTCGGCCCAGCCGGAGGAGTTGACCAGCCGGGCGCGCACCGCGCCGACGGGTTCGGGCGCCACGACGAGGCCCTCGGCGTCGCGGAGCAGCTCCGTGCGGGCGCCGCCCGCGGCCCGCGGCGCGCCCAGGTGGCGTTCGCCGTCGGCGTCGCCGAAGGACCAGGCGCCGTACAGGCCCAGGTGGACCCGCAGCCACTCCCCCGAGTCGAACCCGAGGAAGAGGTGCTTGCCGTGGGCCTCGCTCTCGGTGAGGACCCGGCCGTCGATCCGGGCGGCGCCGTCGGCGAAGCGCCCCTGCGGACTGCTGGCGCGTACCGTGCCGCCGCCGAAGGTCTTGTCGAAGTGCGCCGCCAGGCGGTGCAGCGTGTGGCCCTCAGGCACAGATCCTCCCCTCTCCCGTCCGCCCGGAGCGGCGGCGCGACACCGCCTTCCGGACATCCGGGTCCAGGGTAGTGCTCCCGCCCGGCGGTTCAGCGGGCGGTGAGGATCTCCTCCACGAGGGCGCTCGGGTCGGCCAGGCAGCGCCAGGCGGGCACCACGACCACGGGGTCCCCCGTGGCGCGGTTGAGCGCCTCCCCCCGGGCGAGCAGCCAGCGCAGGGACCGGCCGTCGGGCTCCCGGTCGAGCAGGAGCAGCAGGCGGCGGGAACCGAACCGGACCACCATGTCGGCGGTCCAGCCCTCGACCGTCTGCTGGAGGGTCACCTCCGTCCCCACTCCGCGCAGCTCCCTGACCAGCGCGGAGGCCGCCGCGTCGGTCCGACCCGCCCGGCCCCCCGGCGCGGACGCCTCCAGCTCGCCCAGCGGGCCGTCGTCGCCCGACCAGTACCCGCGGTCGCCCACCACCACGAGCCGCTGGCGGGGGCGGGGGGGGAC
>ANAW01000239.1:0-5501 GCA_000340945.1 Nocardiopsis synnemataformans DSM 44143
CCCCGGAGGCGAGCGTCGGCGTCAGGACGGTGACGTCCGCCGGGTCGTGGTCGTCCGCCAACAGGTCCGGTCCGCCCACCCGCACCTCGTGGCGCAGGACGCGCTTGCGCAGCAGGCGGCGCACCAGGGCCGCCTGGGGCTGGGTCGGCGCGATCACCGCGACCACCCGGCCCCGGGGCAGGTGCTCGTCGAGCTCATCCACCACCACCGCCACCCGGTAGGCCTCGTCCCGGTTGACGTAGGACGCTCCGGGAGCGGCCTCGCAGGCCCCGGCCACGTCGCGCCACTCGAACGCGGGGCCGCCGGAGGGGTCGGGGACCGTGCGCACCGCGAGCCTGCCCCCGTAACAGTGCCGCGACGCGGCCCCGGCGAGCTGGGGCGGCGCCCCGTCGTGCTCGTCCAGCCACCGCATGGGCGGCGCCGCCCGGTACAGGGCACGCATCGCCGAACCGCCGCCGTAGCGCAGGCCCCGGTCGTCCAACCGGTCGGCGGCCAGGCCCGCCGCGGCCAGCGCACGGCGCTCCTCGTCCGGTTCCAGCACGCTCACCGGCCCCGGGTGCGCGGGGTCGCCGAACACCACGGCGCGGTTGGCGCGGTAGAGCACCGGCAGCAGTTCGGCCAGCCGGGTGCGCTCGGCCCCGACCACGACGACCAGGTCGAACAGGCCCGCCTGCGGTTGCAGCGCCCGGACCTGGTCGGTGCGGCACACCCACGCGGGCAGGGTGTCGAGCAGGGCGCCCAGGCCGGGCCAGCCGTGGCCGCGGTGCCAGTTGAGGGTCTCCAGCCGGTTCTCGATGGCAGCGCGGCCCCGCCACAACCGGGGTTCGCCGACCGCGCGCAGGCAGGCGGAGCTGGACCTGCGGTGCCGGGCGAGGGCGTCGGCCAGGTCGGCGGTGAGCGCGTTGAGCGGCGCGCAGCGGGTCCGCCGGTCCACGGCCGAGCGCCACTCGCCCTCCAGGCGGGCGGCCGCGCACAGGCGGGTGAGGCTGTCGGGGTCGGTGTCCACGCCCAGTTCGCGGCGGACGGCGCCGCGGTGCGCCAGCCCGGCGAGGCCTCCGGCGCCCGCGCGCTCGGCCCGGTGCAGCCAGTACTCGGGGCCGCCCCGCTCCGGCGTGAAGAGGGAGTCGGGGTCCCACCCCTGGGCGACGATCCGGCCGCGCTCCTCCGCCAGGCGGGCGAGCGCGTGGCCTCCGGCCGCCATGGTGTCCATGGCCCGCCACGCCTCGCGGACCGCCGCCCAGTCCGCGGCCAGGTCCGCCCAGTGGACGGTGGGGTCCTCCCCGCCGGGGCCGGAGGGGGCGGCGGGCAGGCTCCGGGAGTGCTCGGTGAGGAGCCGGGTGAGCAGCACGGCCTCGGCCGTGCGCCGGCCGTCCCCGCCGACGCGCACGACGGGGTGTCCGGGGGAGGCGTCGGCGCGCAGGCGCACCGCGGCGACGTCGGCCTCGGTGCGCCCGCACACCAGGACGCGCTGGCCGTTGCTGACCGCGGTGCGCACGAGGGCGTCGACCAGGTCGTGCACGCCGCTTCCGGGCGGGGCGGCGGCCACGGTGAGCTGCTCGCGCATGGCCGCGCACAGGACGGCGTACTGGGACTGGTCGAGGGCGGTCGCCGAGATCGGGACGGGAGGCTCGGCGGCGTCCCCGGCCGGGACGGCGGGGCCGGAGCGGCCCGCGCGGCGGGCCCCGGCGCGGGAGCCGCGGAAGAGCCGTCCGGACGCCGCGGGGCCGGGGGCCGCGGCCGTCCGCGCGGCTTGGCCGAGCAGGGTCTCCAGCGCGGTCCCGCTGACGTCCTCGGGGTCGAGGCCGTCGCGACCGGAGGGGTCGAGGTCGGCCAGGACGCCCTCGACGCCGACGGGTTCGTGCTCGTCGGCCTCGTGGCGTCCCCCGGGCCCGGCCCGGAAGAGCACGGCGACGTTGTGGGCGCCGTCGACCCCGGTGCGCGGGGCTCCCCGGGTGCCCAGGGGGGCGATGTCGTCCACCCGCTCGACCTCCAGCCCGGCGAGCAGGACGCGGATCCTGGCGGCGAGGTCGGCGACGGCCGCGGGGCGCCGCAGGGGGTCGGGCGCTCCGGAGCGCAGCCGGGTCCGCAGTTCGAACAGGTCCTCGGGATCGGTGAGGCCGAGGCGTTCCAGGAGCGCGGGGTTGACGTCGGGCGGGCCGACCGCGCGGACCAGCGTGTCCCCGGACCCGGTGCGGGCGTCCGCGGTCCCGTCCACGACCCGCACGTCGACGGTGAGCAGGGGCAGGGCCACCCGGTCGCCGCCCTCCCCCAGGAGCACGAGCGGGTAGCCGTAACGCGGGGCCTGGCCGAGTTCCTGGGCCGCGCGCAGGACGCGGACGGACTCCGGGTGCAGCGGAAGCGTCTCCCTGACCCCGCTGAACAGCACCTCGGGGCCCGGCGGCAGACAGGCGCAGCTGTCGGAGCCGAGGTCGCCGACCGGGACGACGTGGGTGTGCACGGCCTCACGGCGCAGGCAGGCGCGCAGGTAGGCCAGCAGGGAGCGCACCTCGGAGCGGTCGATCGGGGGCTTCCAGCGCAGCGAGGCCGTGCCGACACCCGACCGGACACCGAGCGGCGAGGGAAGGGGTCCGGCGGCTCCCGGCAGCGCTCCCGGCACGCCCGCGTGCCCGATCTCGTGCTCGTCGTCCCGCAGTGACCTCAACGTCTCCCCCACCCGGATGTGTCATCGGCCGACTACCCGCCGACAGCAAGTCATTGTGGTGGATGGACCGGCCCCGGACCCCGCGAACACCGGAACCCGTCGCCACTTTCACTCCGAGTGACGGCGTCCGGGTGGCCGCGCCCGGGTGACGGCGTTCGGGTGGCCCCGCCCGGAGGCCGGGAGGACGGTCAGCCCGCGGTCCCGTGGACGCGCAGGGCGATCCACAGTTCGGTCCGGTAGTCGGGGTCGTCCAGGTCGCCGGGGAGCAGGTCGCGGATGCGCCGCATGCGGTAGCGGAGCGTGTGCCGGTGGACCCCCAGGGCCTCCGAAGCCGCGTCCCACCTCCCCGAGGCCGCGAGGTAGGCGCGCAGCGAGGCGAGCAGTTCGGCCGAGGTGCGCTGGCGCAGCAGCGGGGCGAGCAGGTCCCCGGCCATGCGGGCCCCGGCGGGGGTGTCGGCCAGCCCGAGCAGCCCGCCGGGCAGGTCGCCGACCCGGAGCAGCCCCTCCCCCGCGTCGCGCGCGGCGGCCAGCGCGCGCTCGGCCTGGGACAGCGCCGCGGACAGTCCCGCGTAGGGGGACGGGTCGCTCACACCGACCGGCCCCTCCAGGACCTCGCCGAGCACCCCCGCGCCGGTGTCGGCGGGGGCCAGCAGCAGGGCGCGGCCGTCGTGCTCGGTGACCAGGACGCCCTCGGGCGGCTGCGCGGGCCCGGGCCCGTCGGCCGCCGCCACGACGACGGGTTCGGCGGGGAGGGACCCCCCNCCAGCGCCCCGGTGAGCAGCGCCGCGAGCACCCCCTCGCGCACCCGCGCCGCGGCATTGTGCGCGGTGCGCTCCAGTTCGAGGGAGAGCAGCGACACCGCCGCGTTGACCAGCGTGCGCTCGTCCGAGCCGAGGCGCCCGCCGGTGCCCACGGCGAGGAACCCGCGGACCCGGCGGCTGGTGGCCAGGGGCTGCACGGAGACGTGTTCGCCGCCCGAGGTCAGGGAGACGCTGGCGCGCACGCCCGCCTCGCGCAGCCGGTCCAGCTCCTCGGCGAGCCCGGCGGCGCGGGGGGCGGCCCCGGCGGGGGCGGCGTGCCGGGCGGCCCCGTCGGCGGACAGCAGCAGCACCCAGGCGCCGAGTTCGCGGGCCAGCCGGTCCACGATCGCCGACTCCCCGGTGAGCGCGGCGCGGGTGAGGTCGCGCTGGGCGGCGAAGGCCCGGCTCAGCCCCTCGTACTCCTCCTTGGCCAGGAGGCGGGACACCTCCTTGCCGATCGCGATGAAGGGGGTCTCCCGGGCCACCTCCAGCAGCGTGAGGCCGAACTCGGCGGCGGCCTCGCGGAGCGGCTCGGGGGTGCGGTCCAGGACCACGCCGACAGCGAAGCCCAGCGCGGTGACGCGGCGCTCGGCCAGGCGGCGCGTGTAGTCGCGCAGGTCGGGGACGCCGGTGGCCCAGCGCACGCCGGTGGTGAGCAGGAGTTCGCCGCCCGCCAGATAGGGCGTGGGGTCCTCCAGCTCGCTGACCGCGACCCACTCCACCCGCCGGTCCAGGTTCTCCTGGCCGGTGAGCAGGTTCAGGTGCAGGCGGGGCGTGCGCATCAGGGCCCCCAGGGTCGGTGGCATCGGCTTTCCCCTCCACTTCACCCGCCGGTCGAGGCGGTTCGGCGCGGTCGGCGGGACCGGACGCGGGCGGGCCGTGCTCTTCCCCCCGCTCCGGCGGACCCGCCTCGTACGGACCCTGACGCGTTGGCGCAAGGCCCAGCCCCGATTATCCACGTTGTCCATGTGGGGGAGGTTCCGTGCGCCCTAGTGTCATCCCAGGTCGGGGAGCCCACCCCCGGCCGCTCTCCGCTCCCGTCCACCGCAGAAGGAGGCAGCCGCATGGCAGCGACCGAGGTCGTCCAGTCCCGCCGGATCGTCACCGAGATCCCCGGCCCCAAGTCCCGCGCGATCCAGGAGCGCCGCCGTTCGGCCGTCGCCCAGGGCGTGGGCAGCGTCCTGCCCGTCTACGTCGAGCGCGCGGGCGGCGGCATCGTGGAGGACGTCGACGGCAACGCGCTGATCGACTTCGGCTCCGGCATCGCCGTGACCAACGTCGGCAACGCCGACCCGCGCGTGGTGGAGCGCGCCGCCGAGCAGCTCGGCCGGTTCACGCACACCTGCTTCATGGTCAACCCGTACGAGGCGTACGTGGACGTGTGCGAGGCGCTGAACCGGATCACGCCGGGCGACCACGAGAAGCGTTCGATCCTGCTCAACTCGGGCGCCGAGGCGGTCGAGAACGCGGTGAAGATCGCCCGCAGCGCGACCGGCCGCCAGGCGGTGGTGGTCTTCGACCACGCCTACCACGGCCGCACCAACCTCACCATGGGGCTGACCGCCAAGAACATGCCCTACAAGCAGGGCTTCGGGCCGTTCGCCGGTGAGATCCACCGGATGCCGATGGCCTACCCGTACCGCTGGCCGACGGGCCCGGACAACTGCGGTCCCGAGGCGGCGGCCATGGTGATCGAGCAGATCACCAAGCAGATCGGCGCCCGGAACGTGGCGGCCGTGGTGATCGAGCCGATCCAGGGCGAGGGCGGCTTCATCGAGCCCGCCCCCGGCTTCCTGCCCGCGGTGGTGGAGTTCTGCCGCGCCAACGGCATCGTGTTCGTCGCCGACGAGGTCCAGACCGGCTTCGCGCGCACCGGCCACATGTTCGCCAGTGAGCACGAGGGCGTGGTCCCGGACCTGATCACGACCGCCAAGGGCATCGCGGGCGGCCTGCCGCTGGCCGCGGTGACCGGCCGCGCCGAGCTGATGGACGCCGTGCACGGCGGCGGCCTGGGCGGCACCTACGGCGGCAACCCGGCC
>ANAW01000240.1:0-80406 GCA_000340945.1 Nocardiopsis synnemataformans DSM 44143
ACGGCCTGGTGGAGCGCGCCCGTGAGATCGGCGAGCTGATGCTGGGCCGCCTGCGCGAGCTGGCCGCCAAGTACGAGGTCATCGGCGACGTGCGCGGACGCGGCGCGATGATCGCGATCGAGCTGGTCAAGGACGCCGACCGCACGCCCGCCCCGGAGGCGCTGGCCGAGGTGCTGTCCTTCTGCCACTCCCGCGGCCTGATCCTGCTGAGCGCGGGCACCTACGGCAACGTGGTCCGCATGCTGCCGCCGCTGGTGATCGGCGACGAGCTGCTGCACGAGGGCCTGGACATCCTGGAGGAGGCCTTCGCCCAGCTGTAGTCCCCGTTGTAGTCCCCGTTGTAGTCCCCGTGCGGCGGGCGGCGCGTGCGCGCCGTCCGCCNGGGACCGCGCCCGGTCCCGGCGCCGGAGCACCCGGCCGGGCCCCGCGCGGTCGCCTCAGCGCATCCAGGCCACGTCCCGCGGCAGCGGGTGGTCCCCGGCGCGCATCTCCTCCAGCAGCGCGAGGAACCCCGCCGCGACCGGCCCCGGCCTGCGGCCCCGGCGCGTGAGCACGCTCAGCCCGCGGTCGACGACCGGGTCGGTCAGGGGCACGCGCACGTGGTCGGCGAAGCTCATCAGCACCCCGACCAGGGCCGGGAGCGCGGTGACGCCGATCCCTGCGGACACCAGGCCGCCGATGGTCGAGACGTTGCCCGCCCGCACGATCCGCTCGGGCACCGCGCCCGCGCGCTCGAAGGCGGCGTCCGCGCCCGCGCGCACGCTGGAGTCGCCGCCGGTGGCCAGGAAGGTCTCCCCGGCCAGGTCGGCCCAGGTCAGCGCGGACCGCTCCGCGAAGGGGTGCCCCACCGGCACGACCGCGAAGTAGCGGTCCCGCAGGAGCGGCCTGGACACCAGTTCCCCGGGCACCCGGCCCTCGGCCACCAGGGCCAGGTCGCACTCCCCCGCCTGGAGCCGCTCCACGGCCGCGCCCGACATCCCGTCGAGGATGTGGACGTCGGCCTCGGGCGTGCGCGACCTCAGCCGGGAGATCACCGAGGGCAGCAGGGCCGCCGCCACCGAGGGCAGCGTCGCGACCGCGACGGTGCCGCGCTCGCCGCGCAGGAAGCGCTCCAGCCCGTTCATCTCCGAACGGTGCGCCTCCAGCAGGCGTTCGGCCACGGCCAGCAGTTCGGCCCCCTCCGGTGTGCACTCCACCCGGCGCGTGGTCCGCTCCAGGAGGCGGACCCCCAGGGTGCGCTCCAGCCCGAGCACCGTCCTGCTCAGCGAGGGCTGCGCGACGCGCAGTTCACGGGAGGCGCGCGTGAAACTCCCGTACCTGGCCACCGCGGCGTAGGCGGACAACTGCCTCAGGCTCAGATCCATGCCTCCAGAGCATAGATCCAGAGGAAACTGATGTTGGACACGGGGAGAACCCCGCGAAACCATGTCGGCATGTGTCCCCCGTCACTTCCCCCCGTGAGGGTGTCCGAGGAGCGTGTTAGATGCTGACCGCCATGGGTTTCGCCACGATCGCCGTGGTCCTCCTGCTGCTGTTGTCCAACCGGGTGGGCGCGGTGGTCGCGCTCGTCGGCGTCCCCGTGGTGGCCGCCTTCGCGCTGGGCTTCGGCCCCGGCGAGGTGGCCTCCTTCGTCGGCGAGGGCATCGGCGGCGTGGCCTCCACCACCGCGATGTTCGTGTTCGCCATCCTCTACTTCGGGGTGATGCGCGACGCCGGGCTGTTCGCGCCGATCATCCGCCGCGTGCTCGGGTTCGCCGGGAACACGCCGGTGACCGTGGCGGTCGCGACGGTGGTGCTCGCGATGGTCGCCCACCTGGACGGCGCGGGCGCCACCACCTTCCTCATCACCATCCCGGCGATGCTCCCGCTCTACGACGCCCTGGGCATGCGCAGGCTGGTCCTGGCCGCGCTGGTCGGGCTCGGCGCGGGGATCATGAACATGGTCCCGTGGGGCGGGCCCACCGCCCGGGCCGCCACCGTCCTCGACGCCCCGGCCAACGAGCTGTGGGCCCCGCTGATCCCGGCCCAGCTGGCGGGCATGGCCGCCTGCGTCGCCGTCGCCTGGTACCTGGGCCACCGCGAGCGCGTACGGCTGGCGGCGGCCGACCCCCTGCCCTCCCCGGTGCCCGCCGGCGGCGGCCGCCCGGGCGGATCCGCGGGAGCGGGCGGAGCCGACCCGCTTCCCGCGGGCGGGCAGGAGCCGGACGCCGACCTGCTGCGCCCGCGCCTGTACTGGGTGAACGCCGCCCTGACCGTCGCCACCGTCCTCGCCCTGGTCCTCGGCCTGCTCTCCCCCGAACTCGTCTTCATGCTGGCCCTGGTCGTGGCGCTCGTCGTCAACTACCCGGGTATGAAGGCCCAGACCGACCGCGTCAACGCCCACGCCTCCGGGGCGATCCTCATGGCCAGCACCCTGCTCGCCGCGGGCGTGTTCCTGGGGGTCATGGAGAACAGCGGCATGATCGAGGCGATGGGGCAGGCCATGACCGGCGCCATGCCCGGCTTCCTCGGCCCCGGGATGGCCGCGATCGTCGGCGTCCTGGGCGTGCCCATGAGCCTGCTCTTCGGCCCCGACGCCTACTACTTCGCCGTCATGCCGGTGCTGACCGCCGTGGGCGAGGGCTTCGGCGTCGCCGCCGCCGACATCGCGCAGGCCTCGATCATCGGCCAGGAGACCGTCGGCTTCCCGATCAGCCCGCTGACCGGCTCCTTCTACCTCCTGGTCGGCCTGGCCGGGGTGCCCATCGGCTCGCACATCCGCTTCCTGCTGCCGTGGGCCTGGCTGGTCAGCCTCGTCGTCCTCGCGGTCGCCCTCGTCAGCGGGGCCGTCCCGCTCTGGGTCGGCTGACCGCCCGTCCACACCACCCGAAGGAGTCAGTGTGCCCAGCAGAGCCCGGATCGGGTGCGGCGCCGGTTTCGCCGGCGACCGCCTCCAACCCGCCGTCGACCTCGTGGAGGGAGGGAACCTGGACACCCTGGTGCTGGAGTGCCTGGGAGAGCGCACCGTGTCCCTGGCCTCGCTCCGGGAGGCCAGCGGGTCGGGCCCCGGCTACGACCCGACCCTGCGGCGGCGCCTGGAACTCCTGCTCGAACCGCTGCACCGGCACGGCACCCGGCTGGTCACCAACGCCGGGGCGGCCGCCCCCGTGGCGGCGGCGCGCATGGCCCGTGCCGCGGCCCGGGAGCTGGGGCTGCCGACCGTGGTCGCCGCGGTCTCCGGCGACGACGTGCTGGACCTGCTGGACCCGTCGGCGCCCTGCTGGGAGGACGGCCTGCCGCTGGAGGCGCACGGCGAGATCGTCTCCGCCAACGCCTACGTCGGCGCCGACGCCCTGACGCCCGCGCTGGAGGGCGGGGCCGACGTGGTGATCGCGGGCCGGGCGGCCGACCCCTCGCTGTTCCTCGCTCCCCTGGCCCACCGCCTGGGCTGGGACCCCGGCGACGCGGACGCGATGGCCGCCGGGACCCTGGTGGGCCACCTGCTGGAGTGCGCGGGCCAGGTGAGCGGCGGCTACTTCGCCGACCCGGGCCGCAAGGAGGTGCCCGACCTGGCACGCCTGGGCTACCCCCTGGCCGAGGTGGAGCGGGACGGTTCCGCCGTGGTCACCAAGCTGCCGGGGACCGGCGGCCGGGTGGACCGGCTCACGGTCACCGAGCAGCTCACCTACGAGGTCACCGACCCACGGGCCTACGTCACGCCGGACTCGGTGCTCGACATGACCGGGGTGCGGCTGGCCGAGAGCGGCCCGGACCGGGTGCTGGTGACCGGGGCCCGGGGGTCGTCCCGGCCCGGGCGGCTGAAGGTCAGCGTCGGGTACCGGGCGGGTTTCCGGGGCGAGGGCGAGATCTCCTACGCGGGACCCGGCGCGCTGGCGCGGGCCCGGCTGGCGGGCGAGGTGGTGCGCGAGCGCCTCGGCGGGAAGGTCTCCCGGTTGCGCGCGGACGTCGTGGGCGTGGACGCGCTGCACGGCTCCGGCGGGGGCGGCGGAGGCGAGCCCTTCGAGTGCCGGCTGCGGGTGGCCGCCCTCGGCTCCGGCCGCGCGGACGCCGAGGCGGTCGCCGAGGAGGTGGGCGCCCTCTACACGTCGGGGCCCGCCGGAGGGGGCGGGGTCAGGACCTCCGTCCACGAGGTCGTGGGCGTGCTGTCGACCACCGTCGACCGGGAGGCCGTGCGCACCCGGGTCGACTTCTTCGGAGAGGGGGAGTGGTGAGCACCGTGCTCCGCGACGTCGCCCACGCCCGGGCCGGGGACAAGGGCAACCTCAACACGATCGCCGTCATCGCCTACGCGCCGGAGTGGTACCCGGTGCTGTGCGCCGAGCTGACCCCCGGCCGGGTAGCCCGCGCGCTGGGCGGGCGCGTGTCCGGGCCGGTCACCGTGCACCGGATGGACAACGTGTACGCGCTGGTCCTGGTGTGCCCGCGCGCGGGCGAGGACACGGTGACCACGTCGCTGTACCTGGACGCCCACGGCAAGAGCCTGGCGTCGGTCCTGCTGGGGATGGAGCTGGAGGGAGCGCCCGGGGCGGACTGACCGGAGGCGTCGCCGGTGCGCCGCGCGGTTTCTGACCTGCGATGATCTTGTACTTATAGCTCATGTCGGCGCTCGAACCTCGCTATAAGTACAAGATCACTGCGGATGGGGCGGGGTCTGGTCAGCGCTCGTCGCGGACCGAGTCCAGCGACAGCAGCGCCACGTGCAGGGACAGGCAGGTCTCCACCGAGTCCAGGTCCGTGTCCAGGACGTGGGCGACGCGCCGCAGCCGGTCGTAGAACGCCGGGCGGGACAGGTGCGCCCGCCCGGCCGCGAGCGCCTTGTTGCGGCCCGCGCCCAGGTAGTGGCGGAGCATGTCGGTCAGGTCGCTGCCGTGCCGCGCGTCGTGGTCCAGCAGCGGCCCCAGCTCGCGCTCGACGTAGGTCTGGAGCCGCTCGTCGTCGCGGAACAGGTGGAGCAGGCCGCGCAGGTGCAGGTCGGGCAGCCGGTAGAAGGGGCGCTGGTCGCTCTGGCGGATGGCCACGTCGCCGACCTGGCGCGCCTCCAGGAAGGAGCGCCGCACCTCCCGGACGCCGTCAGCGGAGGAGCCCACGGCCAGCACCGCGGCGCCGCCCACGGCGGTGCGGATGCGGTCGGCGAGCAGGTGCAGGGTCGGGTCCAGGCGCTGGCGGCCCGGCAGCGCGAGCAGGATGCCCACGCGCAGGTCGTCGAGCGAGCCCACCAGGGCGGGCAGGCGCAGCTCCCGGCAGGCGCGCGCGGCGCCCTCGGCGGTGTCGGACAGGCGCGCCTGGGCGGCCAGCCCGGTCCCGCTCTCGCGCAGGCGCAGCACGAGTCCCACCAGTTCGCGGCCGTTGAGCGGCACCCCCACGGCGCGGGCCCGCACCAGGGCCTCCTCCGGGTCGGAGTAGGCCCGGTCGATGATGCCCGCGATGATCGTGCGGTGCGTCTGCCGCTCCAGGCTCTCCTGGTGGCGCTCCAGCAGCCTGCCCAGCGCCAGGGTGGTGGCGGCGCGCTCGATGAGCATGCTCTGGCGCGGGGTGGGGTTGGCCCCGACGACGAGGATCAGCCGCCCCCAGTCCTGGCCGCGCGCCCCGACCGTGGTGACCAGCCAGCCGTTGGCGGGCGTGTGGACGGTGCGCGTTCCCGAACGCGCCGCGCGCGAGCGGCTCTCCCAGGAGGTGAGCAGGGTTCCGGGCTCCTCGCCGTTGAGGTCGCAGGCCAGCACCTGGTGGGTGAGGTTCTCCAGGACCACGGGGCAGCCGGAGAGCTGGGCGACCTCGTGCAGGATGCGCCCGGTGTCGGCGCCCTCCACCGAGAGCTGGGTGAAGACCGAGTGCAGCTTCTCCGACTCGCGCAGCTCCTCCAGCTGCTCGTTGACCACCCGGATGTGCACGGCCTCGGTGATCTCCACGAAGCGGGCCTCGCGGTCGAGCAGGACCACCGGCACGCCCGCCTCGCGCGCGGCGTCGAGGAAGGCGGGCGGGAGCTCGGCGTGGTACTTGCGGCCCAGCTCGACCGCGATGCCGCTGACCCCGGCCGCGGCGAGGTCGTCGATGTAGCGGCGCAGCGCTTCGGGGTCGTCGGGCATGGCGATGCCGGTGCTGAGCACCAGCTCGCCGCCGCGGAGCAGGTGGGCGAGGTCGGTGACCTCGGCGATGTGCACCCAGCGCACGGCCACGTCCAGCCGGTCCGAACACGCCACGACCCGGGGGCGGGCGCGCTGGAGGGCGGGCAGCTGGAGGACCTCGGCGAGGGTGGGAAGCACGGCTTCCATCCTAGGAGGCGCGCACGGGACGCAGTGTCAGACGCCCGGACCCCGGATTTACACGGTGTACCGCGCCGTCCGGGCCTGACCTGAGGGGAGAGCACGCGCGGGGGGCCTTACACGTCGTAAGCCCGGCCGCCATGTTGTCAACACGCTGATCCTGGCCAAGTCCGGGGGGCGGGGCGAGACTGGGGGCATGTCGGAACTTCTCTCGCGCCACCGCGCGGTCATGCCCTCCTGGCTTCCCCTGTACTACGAGTCCCCGCTGGAGATCACCGGCGGCAAGGGCGCCCGCGTCACGGACGCCGACGGCAACACCTACCTGGACTTCTTCACCGGCATCGTGACCAACATGCTCGGCTACGACGTGGCCGAGGTGCGCGAGGCCGTCGAGCGCCAGATCGCCAGGGGGGTCGTGCACACCTCCACCCTCTACCTCATCCGCAGCCAGGTCGAACTGGCGGAGAGGATCGCCGGTCTGTCGGGCATCCCGGACGCGAAGGTGTTCTTCACCAACTCCGGCACCGAGGCCAACGAGACCGCCCTGCTGCTGGCCACGTACGCGCGCGGCAGCGACGAGGTGCTGGCGATGCGCGGCAGCTACCACGGGCGCTCGTTCGGCACGGTGGCCGTGACCGGCAACCGGGCGTGGAAGAACTCCTCCCTGTCGCCGCTGAACGTGCACTACCTGCACGGCACCGACCACGCGGCCCCGGCCTTCCGGGGGATGACCGACCGGGAGTACGTCGAGGCGTGCGTGGCCGACCTGCGCGACGTGTTGGACACCGCGGCGCCGAACGTGGCGTGTCTGATCGCCGAGCCGGTGCAGGGCGTGGGCGGGTTCGCGATGCCGCCGGACGGCCTGTACGCCGCCTACAAGGAGGTGCTGGACGAGCACGGCATCCTGTTCGTGTCCGACGAGGTGCAGACCGGGTGGGGGCGCACGGGCACGAGCTTCTTCGGCATCGGCAACCACGGGGTGGTCCCGGACGCCATGACCTTCGCCAAGGGCCTGGGCAACGGGTTCGCGGTGGGCGGCGTGGTGGCGCGCGGCGACCTGATGGACCGGTTGGGCGCGCTGGGCGTGGCCACGTTCGGCGGCAACCCGGTGTCGATGGCGGCGGCGGGGGCGACCCTGGACTACGTGCTGGAGCACGACCTCCAGGGCAACGCGCGGCGGCAGGGCGCGCTGATCCTGGAGGGGCTCAGCGCGCTGACCTCGCTGCCGAGCGTGCGCGACGTGCGCGGCAAGGGGCTGATGTTCGCCGTGGAGATGGTGGACCCCGCCAGCGGCGCGCCGTCCTCCCCCCTGGCCGGGAGGGTGCTGGAGGCCACCCGCGAGCGCGGTCTGCTGGTGGGCAAGGGCGGCGTGCACGGCAACGTGCTGCGGATGGCGCCGCCGATGACGCTGTCGCAGGAGGAGGCCGTGGAGGGCCGCGACGTGCTGCTGGACGCGGTGCGCGCCGTGGACGCCGGGGCCTGAGGAGGGCCGGGACCTGAGGAGGACGAGGGCCTGTGGGAGGACCGGGGCCCGGGGCCCGCCGTGCACGGCCGCGGAGGCGGGCAGCACGGCGCTGGCGGCCCCTGGGGACCCCCCGTATCAAGCAAACCGCGCCGGGGCACCGCGCGCCAGCCCCGACCGCACGCCTGTGGACAAGGAAGAGAGCGGTATGAGCAAGCACGTCACACACTGGATCGGCGGAGCCGCCCACGAGGGACCGGCCCGGCGCACGGGGGACGTCTACGACCCGGCCTCCGGGCGGGTCGCGGGCACGGTCGACCTCGCCGGGGCGCGGGAGGTCGACGCGGCGGTGACGGCCGCGCGGGAGGCCTTCCCGGGGTGGCGCGACACCTCGCTGTCCCGGCGGGTGCAGGTCCTGTTCCGCTTCCGCGAGCTGCTCAACGCCGACGCCGACCGGTTGGCGGAGCTGGTCAGCGCCGAGCACGGCAAGGTCCTCTCCGACGCCCGGGGCGAGGTGGCCCGCGGCCTGGAGGTCGTCGACTTCGCCTGCGGCATCCCGCACCTGCTCAAGGGCGGCTACTCCGAGAACGTGTCCACGGGCGTGGACTCCTACTCGATCCTCCAGCCGCTCGGCGTGGTCGCCGGGATCACGCCGTTCAACTTCCCCGCGATGGTGCCGATGTGGATGTTCCCGGTGGCCGTCGCCTGCGGCAACGCGTTCGTGCTCAAGCCCAGTGAGAAGGACCCCTCCGCGTCGGTGCTGCTGGCTGAGCTGTGGGCCGAGGCGGGGCTGCCCGAGGGCGTGTTCAACGTGGTGCACGGGGACAGGGAGGCGGTGGACGCCCTCCTGGAGCACCCGGACGTGGCGGCGGTCAGCTTCGTGGGCTCCACCCCGATCGCGCGGTACGTCTACCGGACCGCCGCCGAGCACGGCAAGCGCGTGCAGGCCCTGGGCGGGGCCAAGAACCACATGGTGGTGCTGCCCGACGCCGACCTGGACCTGGCCGCGGACGCGGCGGTCTCGGCCGGGTTCGGCTCGGCGGGCGAGCGGTGCATGGCCATCTCCGCGGTGGCCGTGGTGGACTCGGTGGCCGACGAGCTGGTGGAGCGGATCCGCGAGCGGGTGGCGCGCCTGCGCGTGGGCCCCGGCGACGACGAGCGCAGCGAGATGGGGCCGCTGGTCACCGGGGAGCACCGCGACAGGGTGGCCTCCTACCTGGAGTCGGGGGTGCGCGAGGGCGCCACCCTGACGGTCGACGGCCGCGCGCACCCGGTGTCGGGCGGGAGCCCGGACGGGTTCTGGCTGGGCCCGTCGCTGCTGGACCACGTCGGCCCGGAGATGTCGTGCTACCGGGACGAGATCTTCGGCCCGGTGCTGAGCGTGGTGCGCGTGGGCGACTACGACGAGGCGGTCAAGCTGGTCAACGCCAGCCCCTACGGCAACGGCACGGCGGTCTTCACCAACGACGGGGGCGCCGCCCGGCGGTTCCAGAACGAGGTCGAGGTCGGCATGGTGGGGATCAACGTCCCCATCCCGGTGCCGATGGCCTACTACTCCTTCGGCGGCTGGAAGCAGTCCCTGTTCGGCGACTCACACGCGCACGGCACGGAGGGTGTCCACTTCTACACCCGCACCAAGGCGGTCACGGCCCGTTGGACCGACCCGGGACGGCGGCCCGAAGGGGGCGTCAACCTGGGGTTCCCCACCAACGGTTGACGCCGGGTTCGCGAAAATACCGGACGGATCTGCCTCACTGTCGGTCGGCGGTGAACGACACGGAGTATCGTTGTCAGCGGACGCCCCTCACGGGGCGTGGTCGGCGCCGACAGCCGACGCGCGAACCATCCGGGAAAGGCGCGCTCATTTCCCCTCCTCCCCAATGGAAGCGGGCGCGCCGACGGGAGCGCTCCGGGTCCGCCTCTCCCCCTGGACCCGGAGCGCGACCGTCTCCGCACCGCTAGCGCACCGCGAACAGCCGCTCCTCGGCGGCGACCCGGGGCTCCGCGCCGACGAGGTCGGCGCACTCCTCACAACCGAACACCGCACTCCCGTCCGGGAGCTCACCGAGCACCCGGCGGGGCCGGGGCCACTTGGTGTGGCAGACGACGCAGGCATCCCCCATGCACTGCGTCCAGCTCAGCGAGTCCGGATCGTAGACGTCGATCGCGGGCCGCGTGTCTGGTTCGCACATCATGCTCGTTCCGCGCAATGTCCTTGCTCCCCCCGTGGTTTAGGACAGTCTGGCGGGCCGATAGTTACCGGCTCTTTATTGAATCAGAAGCTTTGGGCACCTGGAATGGTTCGGACCGATCTACATCACACCATGCAGGGGAATCATAACCCTAAGTGATGAGACCTGGGAAGACCCTGTCTAGTGGGACAAGCTTCATCTGTTTTGTCCGGTTAGCTATGGGGCGGTTGTGATCCGGGACCTCAGTCCTCGACCCGCGCAGAGACCGAAAAACGGCGCAGGGAGAGCGCCGGATTGAGGTCCCTCACCTCTTGGACCCGGGAGGCCGAAACCCCGGCCGAGGCGACCGCGAAGGTCTGCTCCCCCAGCGCCGCGAGCGGGGTCCCCATGGGATCGACCACCATGCTGTTGCCCGCGCCCGTGGGCGCCGCCTGCCCGGAGGCGGCCACGTACACGGTGTTCTCGATGGCGCGCGCCCGGGCCAGGGTCCGCCAGTGCTCCTCCTTCAGCGGGCCGGGCACCCACTGCGCGGCCAGCAGCACCACGTGCGCCCCGGCCTCGGCGATGCGCCGCGTCACCTCGGGAAAGCGCAGGTCGTAACAGGTCTGCAGCCCGAACACCACGCCGTCGACGGCGAAGGTCTCGGGCTCCTCGATCGGGCCGGGGCGCAGCACGTCCGACTCCCGGGCCCCGAAGGCGTCGTACAGGTGGATCTTGCGGTAGTGCGCGACCCGCTCGCCCTCCGGCGACAGCGCCACCAGCGTGTTGGTGAAGTGGGTGGCGTCCCGACCGCCCTCGGCCTCGCCGACCCCCAGCACCAGGTGCACGCCCTCCCGCCGGGCGGTGTCGGCGGCCTCGGAGACGAAGGGCCCGTCCAGGGGCTCGGCCGCAGCCACGTAGCGCTGGTCGACGCGGCCCGCGGTGAACATCGTGTACTCGGGGAACAGGACCACCCGGGCCCCGTCCGCCGCCGCGCGGGCGGTCAGCTCCGCCACCGAGCGCTGGTTGCGCGCCTTGTCCTGACCGGGGGCGAACTGGGCGACCGCGACCTGCACCATCGGACCTCTCCTCGTCGGCGTGGGGCGCTCCGGGGGCGCCGTGCACCGAGTGTACGGCCAGGCCCGCGGACGCGTCCGCACGGACCGGACCACCCCCAGAGCGGCCCCGGAGCGGCCCCCTTGCCGAGAGGCTGAACAAGCGTTTAATCTACTGAACATGAGTTCAACCGACCGCACGGACCGGCCCGACCGGGAGTCCGACCTCACGGCACGCGCCAGGATCCGCGACGCGGCGATCACGTGCTTCGGCCAGCGCGGGTTCGGCGTGACCGTGCGGGCGATCGCCGAGCAGGCCGAGGTCTCCCCCGGACTGGTGATCCACCACTTCGGCTCCAAGGACAAGCTCCGGCGGGCCTGCGACGACCACGTCACGGCGGTGGTCAACGAGGTCAAGACGGACACGGTCACCAGCCACGACGGACGGACCTTCCTCCACCAGCTCACGACGATGGAGCAGTACGCCCCCCTCCTCGCCTACGTCGTCCGCTCCATCCAGGCCGGGGGCCCGCTCGCGGCCGCGCTCTTCGAGCGCATGGTGGCCGACATCGAGGTCTACCTCGCCGCGGGCGAGGCCGAGGGCACCGTCCGGCCGAGCCGGGACCCGGCCCGGCGCGCCCGCTACCTGGCCGCCAACTCCCTCGGTTCGCTGCTCGTGTTCCTCACGCTCGGGCGCTTCGAGGGGGAGGTCGACTTCGGCCTGGTCGCGCGCGAGTGGTCGCGGGAGTACATGCTCCCGACCCTGGAGCTGTACACCGAGGGCCTGCTCACCGAGCGCACGATGCTCGACGCCTACCTCCTGTACGTCAGCGATCCCCCCGAGGAGTCCCGCTGACCGCCCCGAACCCCCGTCCCCGACCCCCACCACGCACGGAGGGAACCCCGACCATGACACCGACCGCCATCGAGGTCCGCGGCGTCGACAAGCGCTTCGGCCGCTTCCAGGCCCTGGACAAGCTGGACCTGACCGTCCGCACGGGCCAGGTCGCGGGCTTCCTCGGGCCCAACGGCTCCGGGAAGTCCACCACCATCCGCGTCCTGCTCGGCCTGCTCAGGGCCGACGCCGGGACGGTCCGCCTGCTCGGCGGCGACCCCTGGCGGGACGCCGTCACCCTGCACCGGCGCCTGGCCTACGTGCCCGGCGACGTCACCCTGTGGCCCAACCTGACCGGCGGGCAGGCGATCGACCTGCTCGGACGGCTGCGCGGCGGACTCGACCCCGCACGCCGCCGGGAGCTGCTGGCCCGCTTCGAGCTGGACCCGACCAAGAAGGCGCGCGCCTACTCCAAGGGCAACCGGCAGAAGGTCGCCCTGGTCGCCGCCCTGGCCTCCGACGCCGAGCTGCTCATCCTCGACGAGCCCACCTCCGGCCTGGACCCGCTCATGGAGACCGTGTTCACCGAGTGCGTCCTGGAGGCCAAGGCCCGGGGCCGCACCGTGCTGCTCTCCAGCCACATCCTCTCCGAGGTGGAGAAGCTGTGCGACACCGTCACCATCATCCGCAGGGGGCGCGCGGTGGAGTCGGGCACCCTGGACGACCTGCGCCACCTGACCCGCTCCGCCGTGCGCGCCACCGTCACCGGGGACGCCCGGGTCCTGGAGGGCGCCGACGGGGTGCACAACCTGCGGTTCGACGGCGACACCGTCTCCTTCGACGCCGACAACACCCGCATGGGCGCCGTCATGGGCACGCTCACCGGCCTCGGGATCCGCTCCCTGGTGAGCAACCCGCCCTCCCTGGAGGAGCTGTTCCTGCGCCACTACGGCGACGAGCTGGCCGCGCACGGGGCCGACCGGAACGGCGCCGACGGCGACGGGGGGACGGAGGCGTGAACGCGTTCACCGGCACCGGCACCCTCGTCCGGTTCGTCCTGCGCCGCGACCGCGTCCGTCTGACGGTCTGGACCCTGGCCCTGGTCGGCACCGTCGCCGCGACCGTCCCGGCGCTCGACGCGATGTTCGCCACCGACGCCCAGCGCCAGGCCCGGGCGGCGCTCATGGAAACCCCCACCGGGATCGTCTTCGGCGGCCCCGGGTACGGGCTGGACGACTACCAGCTCGGCCCGATGGTCGTCAACGAGCTGACCATGAGCGTGCTCATCGGCCTGGCGGTCATGAGCATCCTGCACGTGGTCCGGCACACCCGCGCGGAGGAGGAGAGCGGCCGCGCCGAACTGCTACGCGCCAGCGTCCTCGGGTCAGGCGCGCAGATGACCGCCGCCCTGGTCACGGTCTCGGTCGTCAACCTGCTCGTCGGCGGCCTGACCGCGCTGGCCATGGCGGGCAACGGCCTGGCGGTCGCCGACTCGGCGGCCTACGGCCTGGGACTGGCCCTGGCCGGGATCTCCTTCGGCGCCGTCGCCGCCGTGTGCGCGCAGATCGCGGAGCACGGACGCGGCGCGGCGGGACTGGCCTTCCTGGTCATCGGCGTGCTGTTCCTGTCCCGGGTCGTCGGCGACATGGCCCGGGAGGGCGGCAACGCGCTGTCCTGGCTGTCGCCGTTCGCCTGGGTCCAGCAGACCCGCGTGTTCGACGACCTGCGCTGGTGGCCGCTGGCGCTGTACGCGGTCCTGGTCACGGTGCTCTTCGCGCTGGCCTACGCCCTGGCGGACAGGCGCGACCTCGGCGCGGGCCTGGTCCCGGCACGGCCCGGTCCGGCCGGCGCGGGCGGGCTGCTCAACGGCGTCTTCGCGCTGCACCTGCACCAGCAGCGCGGGTCGGTCCTCGCCTGGACGGCCGCGACCTTCCTCTTCGCCCTGGCGTTCGGCGCGGTGGTCACGGAGGTGGACGGCATGCTGGAGGAGAACCCCGACCTGGTGGCCGTCGTGGGCGGCGCTGGCGCCGACGACGTCGTCGGGGGCTTCCTCGGCGTCATGAGCGGCTACGTGCTGATGGCCGCGTCGGCCTACGCCGTCGTCTCGGTGCTGCGGGCCCGGACCGAGGAGGCCTCCGGACGCGCCGAGCTGACCCTGTCCGCGGCCGTGGGCCGGGCCCGCTGGCTCGGCGGCGCCCTGCTGGTCAGCGCCCTGTCCTCGGCGCTGATTGTGGTGGCGGGCGGCGTCGGCATGGGCCTGAGCGCGTCCGCCGCCCTGGCGGACCCCTCCTGGACGCGGACGACGACCGAGGCCGCCCTGGCCCAGCTGCCGGTGGCCCTGCTGTTCGCCGGGCTGACCGGGCTGCTGGTGGGGACGGCCCCGCGCCTGGTCCCGTTGGTGTGGGCGTGGTTGGGCTACAGCCTCCTGGTCACCATGTTCGGCGCCCTGCTCGACCTCGACGACCTGCTGCTGGACGTGAGCGCGTTCGAGCTGCTGCCCCAGCTTCCGGTCGAGGAGTTCGACGCCGTCCGGTTCGCCGCCGTGCTGGGGGCCGTGCTCGCGGCCAACGCGACCGCCCTGGCGGGCTTCCGCCGCCGGGATCTGGCCAGCGTCTGACCGGGCGCGGTCCGGTGGGGCCGTCGAACCGGGGACCGGTTCGACGGCGCCCGGACCGCGGGAGGGGCCGGACCGCGCTCAGGGAAGGAAGGACAGGCCCCAGGCGGGCGCGAACACCACGACCAGGAAGCGCGCGGTGCGGGTGACGAAGGTGATCAGGGCGAACAGCACGACGTTCATCCGCACCACCCCGGCCAGCACCGACACCACCATGAACGGCGGAACGCTGGCGAGGGAGCTCACCGCCACCAGGCCCGCGCCCCAGAGCGGCTGCTCCTCGGCCCTGCGCCGCCAGCCCTCGGCCCGTGCGGCCCACTTGCCGGGCGTGGCGCTCCTGCGGCGGATCCACGATGCGGAGAGCGACCCGCGCCCGGCGTAGTAGTAGGGCAGTTTGCCCAGGGTCTGCCCGACCCCGGCCGCCACCGCCATGGCGACCAGGGCGCCGTCGTCCACCGCGATGACGGCGCCCACCAGGTAGACCTCGATGTTGATGACCGGGACGAGCCCGGAGACGAGGGCGACCACGAAGGCCAGCGCCGTCTCGATCACCCCGTGCTCCCGGGCGCCGCGGGCGGGCCGGTCAGTTCTCGGCCGCCGCGAGCTGCCCGCACGCGCCGTCGATCTCCTGCCCGCGGGTGTCGCGGACGGTCACCGCCACCCCGTGCGACTCCAGCCGCCGCACGAACTCGCGCTCGTCCTCGGGGCGCGAGGCCGTCCACTTGGACCCCGGGGTGGGGTTGAGCGGGATGAGGTTGACGTGCACCAGGTGGCCCTTGAGGAGCTTGCCCAGCAGGTCGGCCCGCCACGCCTGGTCGTTGATGTCCTTGATCAGCGCGTACTCGATGGAGACCCGGCGGCCGGTGGTGCCCGAGTAGCGCCAGGCGGCGTCCAGGACCTCGCCGACCTTCCAGCGGGTGTTGATGGGCACCAGCTCGTCGCGCAGCTCGTCGTCGGGGGCGTGCAGGGAGATCGCGAGGCGGACCTGCATCCTCTCGTCGATGAGCTTGTTGATCGCGGGCACCAGGCCGACCGTGGACACGGTCACCCCGCGCTGGGAGATGCCCAGGCCGTTGGGGACCGGGTCGGTGATGCGGCGCACCGACTGGAGCACGCGCTTGTAGTTGGCCATGGGCTCGCCCATGCCCATGAACACGATGTTGCTGATCCGGCCCGGGCCCCCGGCGACCTCGCCGGCGGCCAGGTCACGGGCGCTGGCGACCACCTGGTCGATGATCTCCCCGGTGGAGAGGTTGCGGGTCAGGCCCGCCTGTCCGGTGGCGCAGAACGGGCAGTTCATGCCGCACCCGGCCTGGGAGGAGATGCACAGGGTGACGCGGTCCGGGTAGCGCATGAGCACCGACTCGAACAGCACCCCGTCGAACGCCTTCCACAGGGTCTTGCGGGTCATGCCGTTGTCACAGGTGATGTGGCGCACGGGCGTGAGCAGGGTGGGCAGCAGCGCCTCGCCGAGCCGCTCCCGGGATGAGGCGGGCAGGTCGGTCATGGCCGAGGTGTCCGACACCAGGGAGCCGAAGTAGTGCTGGGCGAGCTGCTTGGCCCGGAAGGGCTTCTCGCCCAGTTCACGGACGACCTCGGCCCGCTCCTCGGGGCTGAGGTCGGCCAGGTGCCGGGGAGGTTTGGCACGACGGGGTGCGACAAAGGTGAGCTCGGCGGGCATAGACAGTCCGTAGGAAGTGGAGTCGGTGGTCTGGCCCGGGCGCGGACGGCGGCGGAACGTGTCGTTATACGACCTATACGCCGCCGCGGTGCAGCTCCGCCTGTCAGGGCACTACCGTCGATTCTACGCACTGCGCGGACGGACCTGACGGGTCCGTCCGGCTACGACGACCGGGGATCGGTGTGTGGGAGGGCCGGTGACAGGGATCGACGTCCTGCTCGACGAGATCAGCCCGTACCAGAGCCGACGTGTCGTCGTCGAGTGCGACTCCCACACCACGGCCGCCTACCTGCTGGACGCGCGCGGGCGCATCCGCGTCCCGGTGTGGCTGGCCAACCACGGGATCGCGCCGCGCACGAGCGAGCCCGGCGGACTGTACGAGGGCCGGGCCCCGCTCATGCCCGAGGCCTACACCAAGCACCCGCAGGGCCGTCCCCGCTTCGACCCCGAGCGCCTGCGCGCCGTGTGGTTCGAGGAGGGCGACGGGGTCGCCCTGGTGGACGAGGAGGGGCTGCTGGCCGTCATCCCGGGCTGGGCGGAGGCCGACAGCGGACTCCCGGGGTACGCGCGCGAGGCGATCGGCCGCAGCGCCTACGCCTGGGAGCTGGACTCGGTGCGCGGGCAGCTGTGGCCGCGCGTGGTGCACGCCGAGGCCTACTGGGACTGGCGGCGCGCCTCGGGCGCCTGGCGCAGCGTGCAGCGCACGGTGCTCAGCCACCTCAACCGGAACGTGGGCGAGCCCGGGCACTACTGGGACGTCTCCGACGGCCACCCGCCGCTGCTGCGCGTCTCGGAGCGCCCGCCCACCGCGGACCGCCCGTACACGGTGCTGTCCACGGTCGGGATGTGCGGCCAGCGCATGCCCACCCTGGACCGCTACATGGCCAACACCTCCCAGCACGCCCGGGTGGAGCTGGCCCTGGCCACGACGCTGCCCGCGCACCACGCCGCCCGCGTCTTCCGGTGGATCGGCGCCTTCCCCTGGCGCGCGGTGACCTGGTTCGGCACCGGGCACACCGTCAAGTGGCTGGACAACCCCGAGGACCGGGCCATGCGCGGCGGCGCGGGGGCCGTACTTCTCCTGGAGGACCCCGCCGCCCTGGTCACCCGTCCCGAGCACCGGCCGCCGGACACCGCCGGGCTGTCCTTCCAGGGCGACCCCGTGCGGTGGCTGTGGATCGTGCCGATCACCCGCCCCGAGCACCTGTTCGCCAAGGAGCACGACAGCGCCACCCTGGTGGAGAAGCTGGCCGCCGAGGGCCGCAGCTGGGTGCTCGGCTAGCCGCGGTCCCGGGCGTCCCGCGAAAACCCGTTGACACTCCCGCGGGGAGGGCGGGATCGTCGCTGCCGTTCCGGTTCGGGCGAGCGGAGGCGGGGTCACGGGACCATGGTGCGCACCGGCGGCGGGGGCGCGGGGCTGACGGCCCCGCTGGCGCATCCGGCCTTCCGCGGTCTGGCGCTGGGCCGGGCCCTGATGGCCCTGGGCAACGGCATGGCGTCGGTGGCGCTGGCCTTCGCCGTGCTGGACGTGACCGGCTCGCTGACGGGCGTGGGGCTGGTGGTGGGCGCGCGCTCGGTCGCGAACGTGGCGCTGCTCCTGCTCGGCGGCGTCATCGCCGACCGGCTGCCGCGCGCGCTGGTGCTCCAGGGCGGGTGCGCCCTGGCCGCGGCCTCCCAGGCGCTCCTGGGCGCGCTCCTGCTGACGGGCGCGGCCTCGCTGCCGCTGATGATCGCGCTGAGCCTGGTCAACGGCGCCGCCGCGGCGGTGAACCTGCCCGCCGCCGCGGCGCTGACCCCGCAGACCGTGCCCCGGGAGCTGCTGCGCCAGGCCAACGCGGCGATGGGCGTGGGCGTCCAGGGCGGGATGTTCCTGGGGATGTCGGCGGGCGGCGTGGTGGTGGGCCTGCTGGGCGCGGGCTGGGCGATCACGGCGGACGCGGCGCTGTTCGCCTGCGCCGGGGCGGCCCTCCTGTCCGTGCGGGTGGCCCGGTCGGAGGGGCCCGTGGACACCGGGGACGCGAACGTGCTGCGCGACCTGCGGGAGGGGTGGAGCGAGTTCGTGTCGCGGCCCTGGGTCTGGATCGTCGTGCTCCAGTTCATGGTCGTCAACGCGGGCTGGTCGGCGGCCACGGCCGTGCTGGGCCCGGGCATCGCCGACGCGTCCTTCGGCCGGACCGCCTGGGGCCTGCTCATGGCGGCCAACAGCGTGGGACTGCTGGCGGGCGGCGTACTGGCGGCCCGCTGGCAGCCGCGGCGGGCGCTGGTCTACGGCGCGGCCCTGATGACGGCGCACGCCGTGCCCTTCCTGGCCCTGGCCGGGCCGTCGCCGCTGCCGGTGCTGTTCGCCGCGATGTTCCTGGCGGGCATGGCGGTGCAGCAGTTCGACGTGGCCTGGGAGGTCGCGGTCCAGGAGAACGTGCCGCGGGAGAAGCTGTCGCGGGTGTACTCCTACGACGCGCTGGGCTCGTTCGTGGCGATGCCCCTCGGGCAGATCGCGATCGGCCCGTTCGCCGAGCGCTTCGGCCCGGCCCCGGCGCTGGTGCTGGTGGCCTCGCTGACGCTGCTGGCCACCCTGGCCGCGGTCTCCTCGCGCAGCGTGCGCACCCTGACCCGTTCCTAGCGGTTGACCGGAAACGTCGCTGGTGTGAGCCAGGGGATTTCATCCGTGATGATCTTGTACTTATAGCGAGGTTGGACGGTCGAGACTCGCTATAAGTACAAGATCACGCGGGCCGGTGCCGGGCCGGTGAGCCTCTTCGGTCACCGCACTAGCTGGCGATGCCGCGGCGGTCCCGGGCCTGGGCCAGCACGCGGTGGAGGCGCGCCACCTCCTCGTCGCTGAAGCGCTCCACGAAGCGCAGCAGGGTGGCGCCGGGGTCGGGCCCGGTGTTGAGGACCTCGTCCATCATCCGCGCGGTGTACTCGGCGTGCGACTCGCGCGGCCAGTACGTCCAGGCGCGGCCGGTCTTCTCCCGGTCCAGCAGACCCTTGGTGAAGAGGATGTTGGCCACCGTCATGACGGTCGTGTAGGCCACGTCGCGGTCGTAGACCATGCTCTCGCGGACCCGGCGCACGGACAGCGGCTCCTCGGACCGCCACAGCGCGTCCATGATGGCCGCCTCCAGTTCACCCAGACCCCTCATGGCCTCCCCGCCCGTCGCGTCCCCGGTCCCGAGGATCGTAGACACGAGGGGGCCTCCCGCGTGGGAGAACTCCGGAGAGCACACAGATCCGTACATCCTCGGCGCCGGTCACCGGCGTTTCACCAGCGAACGCGCGTCCGGACGCGAGGGAAAGAGCGTTCGCGGCCGGGCCCGGGCCCCTCCCGCCCGCTGGGAAGACCGGCGGAGGGAGCCCGGCCGTCCTGCCCGGCCGCTCGCACCCCCTCCGACGGAGGCCCGCCCCGGCGGGTTCCCTGGAAAGCACCGTGTTACACGCCACATCCGGCGTGGCCGGTCACGGCCAACATCTTCACATCGTGAAACCCCTGGAAAACCCCGCAAATCAGACACTCCAGCGACGCTGGGCTTTGTTACTTACACGTAGCGGCAACATCGATGTGAAAGATTGTTACCTATCTCCTAGTTTCCACAACGCCAGCGTTCCCCGTGCGGAGGCCGGTACAAGTAGCCTTGTACCCGACGAGTGCTGGCCAGGCCAGATGCTTCTCCGTATGCGCGGAACAGCTCCCGCGTTCGTTTCTTGAGCCCGCCTTGCCAGCAGCCACCCGTCTTCCTACACATTCACAAGCGAGCTGCGGAAGTGGGCGATCTCCGCCGTGTCGTCTGAGGCGTCTCAACCCCTGACAGATTTCGGTCCCAACGAGTGGTTGGTCGAGGAGCTTTATCAGAAGTACTTGAACGACCCGAACTCCGTTGACAAGGCCTGGTGGAACTTCTTCGCGGACTACAAGCCCGCGGAGACTGCTGGCGCGAAGGGCGGGAGCGGCGCGAAGGCGCAGGGCGAGAAGGCCCCCGCGGCCTCCGCCCCCAAGAAGAAGCCGGCCGCCCCCGCGGCACCGGCCTCCAAGCCGAAGAGCAAGGACGACAAGGAGGGCAAGGACGAGGCCCTCCAGGTCAAGCAGGAGCGCCTGCGCGGGGCACCCGCGCGGACCGCGACCAACATGGAGTCGAGCCTGGGCCTGCCCACCGCCACCAGCGTGCGCGCGGTGCCGGTCAAGCTGCTCTTCGACAACCGCATCGTCATCAACAACCACCTCCGGCGCGGCCGTGGCGGGAAGGTCTCCTTCACCCACCTCATCGGCTACGCCATGGTCAAGGCCCTCAAGGCCCTGCCCGAGATGAACCACTCCTACGCGGAGGTGGACGGCAAGCCCGGCGTCGCCAAGCCCGAGCACGTGAACTTCGGCCTGGCGATCGACCTCCAGAAGCCCGACGGCTCCCGACAGCTGGTCGTGCCCTCCATCAAGAAGTCCGACGAGATGGACTTCACGGAGTTCTGGAGCGGCTACGAGGACCTGGTCCGCAAGGCCCGCACCAACAAGCTGGGCGTGCCGGACTTCCAGGGCACCACCATCAGCCTCACCAACCCCGGCGGCATCGGCACCGTGCACTCGGTCCCGCGCCTGATGCCGGGCCAGGGCACCATCCTGGGCGTGGGCGCGATGGAGTACCCGGCCGAGTTCCAGGGCGCCTCCTCCGACACCCTGGCCGAGCTGGGCATCAGCAAGGTCATGACACTGACCTCCACCTACGACCACCGCATCATCCAGGGTGCGCAGTCCGGCGAGTTCCTGCGCCGGATCCACCAGCTGCTGCTGGGCGAGGACGGTTTCTACGACGAGATCTTCAACTCGCTGCGCATCCCCTACGAGCCGGTGCGCTGGGTGCAGGACATCCACGTCAACAAGGCCACCCAGCTCGACAAGGCCACCCGGGTCCAGGAGCTGATCCACGCCTACCGCGTGCGCGGCCACCTGATGGCCGACACCAACCCGCTCGACCACGAGCAGCGCAAGCACCCCGACCTGGACGTGCTCGAGCACGGTCTCACCCTGTGGGACCTGGACCGCGAGTTCCCGACCGGGGGCTTCGGCGGCAAGCAGGTCATGAAGCTGCGCGACGTGCTGGGCGTGCTGCGCGACACCTACTGCCGCACGGTGGGTATCGAGTACATGCACATGCAGAGCCCGGAGGAGCGGGAGTGGATCCAGGCGCACGTCGAGCGCGAGCACGAGAAGCTCGACCGCGACGAGCAGCTGCACATCCTGCACCGGCTCAACAGCGCCGAGGCCTTCGAGACCTTCCTCCAGACCAAGTACGTGGGTCAGAAGCGCTTCTCCCTCGAGGGCGGCGAGTCGCTGATCCCGCTGCTGGACGGCGTGATCTCCAAGGCCGCCAGGGCCGAGCTGGACGAGGCCGTCATCGGCATGGCCCACCGCGGCCGCCTGAACGTGCTGGCCAACATCTGCGGCAAGTCCTACGGGCAGATCTTCGGTGAGTTCGAGGGCAACCTCGACCCGCGCAGCGCGCACGGCTCCGGCGACGTCAAGTACCACCTGGGCACCGAGGGCACCTTCGAGACCCACGACGGCGACAAGATCCAGATCACCCTGGCCGCCAACCCGTCCCACCTGGAGACGGTCGACCCGGTCGCCGAGGGCATCGTCCGCGCCAAGCAGGACGTGCTCAACAAGGGCCCGCAGGGCTTCACCGTCCTGCCGATCCTCATCCACGGCGACGCCGCGTTCGCCGGGCAGGGCGTGGTCGCCGAGACGCTGAACCTGTCGCAGCTGCGCGGCTACCGGACCGGCGGCACGGTGCACGTCATCGTGAACAACCAGGTGGGCTTCACCACCTCGCCGTCCGACAGCCGCTCCAGCGTCTACGCCACGGACGTGGCGCGGATGGTGCAGGCGCCGATCTTCCACGTCAACGGGGACGACCCCGAGGCCGTGGTCCGGGTCGCGCACCTGGCCTTCGCCTACCGCCAGGCGTTCAACAAGGACGTCGTCATCGACCTGGTCTGCTACCGGCGCCGCGGCCACA
Source organism: Nocardiopsis synnemataformans DSM 44143 (assembly GCA_000340945.1). GTDB lineage: Bacteria > Actinomycetota > Actinomycetes > Streptosporangiales > Streptosporangiaceae > Nocardiopsis > Nocardiopsis synnemataformans. The sequence continues at coordinate 22,087 of ANAW01000240.1, forward strand.
ACGAGGGCGACAACCCCGCCTTCACCCAGCCGCTGATGTACGACGTCATCGACGCCAAGCGCTCCACCCGCAAGCTGTTCACCGAGTCCCTCATCGGACGCGGCGACATCACGGTGGAGGAGGCGGAGTCGGCGCTGCGCGACTACCAGTCCGAGCTGGAGCGGGCCTTCACCGAGACCCGCGAGGTCGAGAAGAAGCCGATCGAGCCCGGCGCCGTGGTCAAGCCCGAGGTGTTCACCGAGGGCCGCCTGGAGCACTCCGCGGTCGAGACGGCGATCAGCACCGAGACGGTCAAGCGGGTCATCGACACCCAGGTGTCGCTGCCCGAGGGCTTCACGCCGCACCCGCGGCTGGCGCCCCAGCTCTCGCGCCGCGCGACGATGGTCGAGACCGACGCGATCGACTGGGCCACCGGCGAGCTGCTGGCCTTCGGGTCGCTGCTGCTGGACGGCCACCCGGTGCGCCTGGTCGGCCAGGACAGCCGCCGCGGCACCTTCGGCCAGCGCCACGCCACGCTGATGGACCGCGAGACCGGCGAGACCCACACGCCGCTCAAGCAGTTCGACGACGGCATCACCCGGTTCCACGTGCACGACTCCCTGCTGAGCGAGTACGCGGCCCTGGGCTTCGAGTACGGGTACTCGCTGACCCGTCCCGACGCCCTGGTGATGTGGGAGGCGCAGTTCGGCGACTTCGTCAACGGCGCCCAGACCATCATCGACGAGTACATCAGCGCGGGCGAGCAGAAGTGGGGCCAGCGCTCCAGCGTGACCCTGCTGCTGCCGCACGGCTACGAGGGCCAGGGGCCGGACCACTCCTCCGCCCGCATCGAGCGGTTCCTGCAGCAGTGCGCGCAGGAGAACATGACGGTGGCCTACCCGAGCACTCCGGCGAGCTACTTCCACCTGCTGCGCTGGCAGGCCAAGTCGCCGCTGGAGCGCCCGCTGGTGGTGTTCACGCCCAAGTCGCTGCTGCGTCTGAAGTCCGCCGCCTCGGCCGCCGCGGACTTCACCTCGGGCCACTTCGAGCCGCTGATCAAGGACGACTCGATCGCGCCGGACAAGGTGCGGCGCGTGGTGCTGTGCTCGGGCAAGATCTACTACGACCTGGACGCGGCGCGCCGCAAGAGCGGTGACAAGCACACCGCGATCATCCGGGCGGAGCGGCTCTACCCGCTGCCGATCGAGGAGATCCGCGAGCAGCTCAAGGCCTACCCCAACGCGGGCGAGGTCCTGTGGGTGCAGGAGGAGCCGGCGAACATGGGCCCGTGGCCCTTCGTCGCGCTGGTCTTCTCCGAGCAGCTCGACCGTCCGTTCACCCGGATCTCGCGTCCGGCCTCCTCCGCGCCCGCGGCCGGTTCGGCCAAGCGCCACGAGGCCGAGCAGCGGGCCCTGGTGGACACGGTCTTCCCGCCCGCCGACTAGCGGTCGGGGAGGCAGGATGTACTACACCGATCGCGGAATCGAGGAGTTGGAGAACCGCCGCGGCGGCGAGGAGGTCAGCTTCGCCTGGCTCGCCGAGCAGCTGCGGGCGTTCACCGACATGAACCCCGAGTTCGAGACCCCGGTCGACCGGCTGGCCACGTGGCTGGCGCGGCTGGACGACGAGGACGACGAGTAGGGACCGCCTGAGGGGCCCGGGTCACACGACCCGGGCCCCTTCGCGTGTGCGGGGCGGGGCCTCAGGCACCGGTGGCGCGGAACCACTCCCGGCTGGAGCGGGCGACCAGCAGGAGGAGGAAGAGGAGCCCGGGGAAGAGCAGTCCCACCGCGGCGCTGAACACCCACACGACGACGTCGAACACCGAGGTGACCCCGAGCGCGGCCATCCCCACGGCCGCGCCGACCAGGATCGCGCCCGCCTCGACGCCCACGGCGACGCGCGCCCACCTACGGCCGGCGCGCCCTCCCCCGCCGAGCCGGATCGCGGCGACGGCGCAGGAGACGGCCCTGAGGGCGTGCAGCGCGGGCATGACCCAGAGTTCGGCCACGGAGAAGCCCTGCACGGAGAGCCACTCCTCGAAGTTCGCCGAGGGGGACAGGTACAGACTCAGCAGCAGGAACAGGTAGTAGAGGGTCATCAGCGCGGCGATGGTGCCCAGGAGGCTGAACAGCACGCGCAGGAACCGCAGGGCGCGGGGCATGCGCGGGGGTCCGCCCGTCCCCGGTGGGCCGGGGGCGAAGACGGGTGTCGGGGGATGGTGCATTCTCGGTTACTCCAGGTCGTACGGTCGGCCCGGTCGGGCCGACCGCCCATTCAAGCGCAGAACCGCGACATCCCCGACACCGCCCTGGGACTCGTGCTCCGACGACCTCGGGGTTTCCCCGGAGGTCCCCCTGAAACACCCCGCCGATCCACGACATATCTTGAGTTCGCCGCAGACGCGACATATCGTGAGAACACAGAGCGAGCGAAAGGGGCCGAGCACGATGGCACGTTGGACCATCGACAGGCCGATGACCCAGACCCTGGACGGCATCGTCGCGTTGCGGGTCCGGATCATCGGGGGCCACGTCAACATCCTTCCCACCGACGACCCGGTCACCTTCGAGGTCACCGACATCGTCGGCGAACCCCTCCTGGTCACCCAGGAGGCGGGCATCCTCACCATCCACTACGAGGACCTCACCGGCCAGGGGCTCCTGGACCGGCTGCGGCCCGTGCAGCTCAACGGCTACAAGAGCGTGCAGCACCGCAGCGCCACCGTGAACCTGCGGCTGCCCAAGGACTGCCCGGTCGAGGTCAGCACGGTCAGCGCGCCGATCGTCGCCGCCGGGCTCAGCGCCCGCAGCCAGCTGCGGACCGCGACCGGGGAGATCACCCTGGACGACACCTCGGGCGAGACCGAGATCAACACCGTCTCGGGGAGCACCGCCGTGCGCGATCCCCACGGCAGCCTCAAGTTCAACAGCGTCAGCGGACAGCTGGCGGTGGCGGGCGGGCGGCTGTCCGCGCTGAGCGCCAAGACCGTCTCCGGCCAGCTGCTGGCCGACACCGGCGTCGCCCCGGCGGGACGGGTCCGGCTCACCTCGATCTCGGGTGAGATCGCCCTGCGGGTGCCCTCCGAGACCTCGGCGACCGTGGAGCTGCGCACCGCGGCGGCGCCCGCCAAGTCCGACTTCGGGCTGGACCGCCGCAGCGCACCGGCCAGGACGGTCCTGAGCGGGAAGATCGGCAGCGGAGTCGACCCCGCGTCCATCACCATCAACTCCGCGTCCGGCCGGACGGCGCTGCTGCGGCGCGCGCCCGAGGCCCCGGCCGCGATCCCCGAGGGGGCCTGAATGAGCACCATCTTCGGCCACGGCAGACTGCGGCTGTACCTGCTCAAGCTGCTGGACGAGAACCCGCGGCACGGCTACGAGATCATCAGCCTGCTCCGCGACCGCTTCCTCGGTGTGTACTCGCCCTCTCCCGGCACGATCTACCCCCGGCTGGCGCGGCTGGAGGAGGAGGGGCTGGTCACCCACACCGAGGAGGGCGGCCGCAAGGTCTACAGCCTCACCGACAAGGGCCGCGAGGAGCTGCGCGAGCGCGAGAGCGACCTGAACGACCTGGAGCGGGAGATCACCGACTCGGTGCGCGACATCGCCCGCGCGGTCAAGCAGGACGTGCGCGCGACGATCAGCTCGCTGCGCGACGAGCTCAAGTTCGCCTCCGGCGGGACGCGCCGCTCCGGGACCGAGGCCCCGGGCGAGCCCGCCGGGGCCGCTGGGACCGCGAAGCCCGGCGGCTCCACCGCCTCGGAGGAGGCCGGTCGCGGCGGGGAGGGGGCGGACGCGTCCGGGGAGGACTCCGGTGAGCGCCGCGAGCAGGCCGGACCGGGCTGCGACGACGGCTCGCGGTGGTCCCGCGAGTGGGAGCGCTTCACGCAGGGCTTCGGCGCGTTCGGCGCCGCCTGGGGCGGCAGGCGCGATTCCGAGCGCCCGTCGCAGGGCCCGGAGTTCGAGCGCGCGCTGCACGACTTCGGCGACCGCGTGCGCGACGTGGTCCGCGAGGCGGGCCACGTCGGGGAGGCCGCCGCCGTCGACCTGCGGCGCATCCTGGACGAGACCGTCGAGGTGATCCGCCGGGACGTGCGGCACTGGGGCCCGCCCGCCGACCGCGCGGAGAGGGCCGGGGACGGCACCGGCGGGGCCGCTCCCGCCGAGGAGGGGGCCACCGCTCCCGAGGCGGAGAAGGAGGGCCCGACCGCGCCGGAGCGGCCCGGGCCTTCCGAGGACGCACCAGCCCCGGAGGGCGGGACGCGTCCGAGGCCGTCCGCCGACCCGTGGAGCGAGGCGGTCGACGACCCCGGCGACGGCAGGTAGGCGGTACGCAGAGGGGCCCGGAGGGCGGCGCGGGGGCGCGCCCTCCGGGCCCCGTCGTGTCCGGTGCGCCTAGGCGCGGACGACACCGTCCTCGCGGGCCTGGGCGGCGACCGCGGCGGAGACCGCCTTGGCCACCCTCTCGTCGAAGGGGCTGGGGATGATGTAGTCGGCGGACAGGTCGTCGCCGACCAGGCCGGCCAGCGCGGTGGCGGCGGCCAGCTTCATGTTCTCGGTGATGTCCGTGGCCCTCGCGTCGAACGCGCCCCGGAACACGCCCGGGAAGGCCAGGACGTTGTTGATCTGGTTCGGGAAGTCGCTGCGCCCGGTGGCGACCACGCTCGCGTGCCTGCGGGCGACGTCCGGGTGCACCTCCGGGTTGGGGTTGGCCATCGCGAAGATGATCGCGTCGTCGGCCATGGTGGCGACCACGGACTCGGGGACCTCGCCCGCGGACAGGCCGATGAACACGTCGGCCCCCTCCAGCGCGCTCTCGATGGACCCGCGCAGCCCCGCCCGGTTGCTGATGGAGGCCAGCTCCTGCTTGACGGGGGTCAGGCCCTCGCGGCCGTCGTAGATCATGCCCTTGGAGTCGGCCACGGCGATGTCGCCGATCCCGCCGTCGATGAGCATCTTGGTGACGGCCACGCCCGCGGCGCCCGCGCCGGAGACCACGACGCGCAGGTCGGCCAGGGTGCGCCCGGTCAGCCGGGCGGCGTTGTGCAGCGCGGCCACGGTGACGATGGCGGTGCCGTGCTGGTCGTCGTGGAAGACCGGGATGTCCAGGCGCTCGCGCAGCTGCCGCTCGATCTCGAAGCAGCGGGGCGCGGAGATGTCCTCCAGGTTGATCCCGCCGAAGGAGGGCGCCATGCGCACGACGGTCTCGACGATCTCGTCGACCCCGGTGCAGCCCAGCGCGATCGGCACGGAGTCGACGTCGGCGAACTGCTTGAACAGCAGCGCCTTGCCCTCCATGACCGGCAGGGAGGCCTCGGCGCCGATGTCGCCCAGGCCCAGGACCGCGGTGCCGTCGGTGACGACGGCGACCAGGTTGCTCTTCCAGGTGTAGGTGTCGACGAGCTCGGGGGACTCGGCGATGGCGTCGCAGACGCGGGCGACGCCGGGGGTGTAGGCGAGGGAGAGCCCCTCCTGGTCGCGGACGTCCACGGACGAGGTCACGTGGAGCTTGCCGCCGCGGTGCATGGCGAAGGCGGGATCGTCGTCACGACGCGGATTCTGGGAACGCGAAACGGTGGTCACTGCTGAAAACCCCTCAGGTCTTGCGTGTTCCACCCGGCCGTCGGCCATGACGGGGGCGGACCTGGCGGTGGTGCGGACCGCGCGCGAAGACGTGACGATTGCTAGGGGGCCCTCCTCGGCGCCGGTCGGCCATGACCGGTGGTGTCGCCGGGGAGAGTCGTTCTTCGCCGGACTCCTATACGAGTTGCTGCGCGGCCGCCTCTCACGGGGATGACCCGTTACGCAATCCTCTCACAACGGTGACCACAGGAACATCGCGGGTCGGCACCATGGGACGGCACCGGCTCATGAGCTTTAAGAGAAGAATGTCCCGAATGTCGTTCCGGTTCGGGCGGTCGGGTCACGAACCCGCCTCCCGCCAGGCGTTCCGCGCCCCTGAAGGAGACCCCGTGATGGCCCTGCACAAGCCCCTGCCGACGCCGTTCGCGCTCGGCGCCCTGTCCCTCGCCGGCGTCCTGGCGCTGACCGCCTGCGGCGGCGGGGACGGCGGCGGAGGCGCGGAGGAGTCGGCCGCCCCCGAGGCGCCCTCCGTCGAGGTCGACGAGGAGCTCGCCGCGCTCGTGCCCGCCGACCTCGCCGAGGCCGGGACCGTCACGATCGGCGTCGAGGCCTCCTACCCGCCCGGCGAGTACCTGGACCCCGACGGCGAGACCGTCCTCGGCTTCAACGTGGACCTCGTCAACGCCGCCCTGGCCAAGCTCGGGCTGGAGGCGACGTGGGAGCCCACCGCCTTCGACTCCATCATCATCGGCGTGGACACGGGCACCTACGACCTGGGCTCCTCCTCCTTCACCGTCACCGAGGAGCGCATGGAGCAGGTCAACATGGTCAGCTACTTCTCCTCGGGCACCCAGTGGTTCGCCCAGGCGGGCAACCCCCAGGACGTGGACCCCGACAACGCCTGCGGCATGCGGATCGCGGTGCAGTCCAACACCACGCACGACACCGACATCGAGGAGCGCAGCGCGGCCTGCGTCGACGCCGGTGAAGAGGCCATCACCATCCAGAAGTTCGAGAGCCAGCCGCTGGCCACCGAGACGGTCGTCTCCGGCGTCAACGACGCCTCGCTCGCCGACATGCCGACCGCGGCCTACGCGCTGGAGCAGACCGGCGAGGGCGTCCTGGAGTTCGTCGGCGAGCAGTACAACGCCGCCCCCTACGGCATCCTCACCAACAAGGAGGACGCGGAGCTGGCCGAGGCCATGGCCGCCGCCTTCAACGCGCTCATCGAGGACGGCACCTACGCCGAGGTCCTGGGCGAGTGGGGCGTGGACGCCGGCGGCATGGAGACCGCCGAGGTGAACCCCGAGCTCGCCGAGTAAGCAGGCCGACCCACACCCACCGAGCGAAAGACCGACCCTTGTCCTCACCGACCGAACCGGCGGACGGCCCGGTGTCGAAGACCTCGACACCGGGCCGTCCGGCCGACCACGTCACCGCCGTCCCCGTGCGCTACCCCGAGCGGTGGGTCGCCGCCGGGGTCATCCTGGTCCTCGCGGCCATGTTCGTGCACATGCTCTTCACGAACGACGCCTTCAACTGGCCGTTCATGTTCGACCACATGTTCTCCGAGCCGGTCGTACGCGGCGTGTGGATCACCCTCAGCGCCACCGTGCTGTCGATGGTCATCGGTGTCGCCCTGGGCGTCGTCCTGGCGGTGATGCGGCTGTCGGGCAACCCCGTCCTGGTGGCCGTCTCCTGGATGTACACCTGGTTCTTCCGGGGCGTGCCCCGCCTGGTGCTGGCGGTGCTCTTCGGCAACATCGCCATCCTGTACCAGACCATCGAGTTCGGCCTGCCCTTCGACAACTACTGGATGTCGTGGCTGGGCCTGGAGGGCGACGCCCGCTTCTTCGAGATCGACACCCGCACCGTGCTGAGCGGCTACACCGCGGGCCTGCTGGCGCTGTCGCTGTCCGAGGGCGCCTACATGGCCGAGATCATCCGCGCGGGCCTGCAGTCGGTCAACAAGGGCCAGACCGAGGCCGCGCAGGCGCTGGGCATGAGCAAGGGCAGGGTGCTGCGCCGGATCACCCTGCCGCAGGCGATGCGGGTGGTCGTCCCGCCCACGGGCAACGAGACCATCGCCATGCTCAAGGACACGGCGCTGCTGGCCTACGTGCCGGTGACCATCGAGCTGTTCTACCAGCTCCAGGCCATCGGCTCCCGGACGTACCAGATCTTCCCGATGCTGGTCGCCGCGTGCCTGTGGTACCTGGCCATCACCAGCGTCCTGATGGTGGGCCAGTACTTCCTCGAACGCAAGTTCAACCCCGGCCAGTACGGCAGTATCCGCGACCGCATCGTCGGAGGGGCGCACAGGTGAGCGACAAGACCGAGGAGGGCGTCCTGGAGACCGCCGAGGGCGCCACGCTGCCCGCCGACGCGCTCGTCGTGGCGCAGAACGTGCGCAAGAGCTTCGGCCGCCTGGAGGTGCTCAAGGGCATCGACCTCCAGGTCGGGCGCGGCGAGGTCATGTGCGTGATCGGCCCGTCCGGGTCGGGCAAGTCCACGTTCCTGCGCTGCGTCAACCACCTGGAGAAGCTCACCGCCGGACGGCTGTGGGTCAACGGCGAGCTGATGGGCTACCGGGAGAGGCGCGGGCGGCTCTACGAGCTGCGCGACAACGAGATCGCCGCCCAGCGCAGCGACATCGGCATGGTCTTCCAGCGCTTCAACCTGTTCCCGCACCTGAGCGTCCTGGGCAACATCACCGAGGCGCCCGTGCAGGTCAAGCGGGTCCCCCGGGGCGAGGCCACCGCCAGGGCCATGGAGCTGCTGGAGCGGGTGGGCCTGCCGGACAAGGCCAACGCCTATCCCGACCAGCTCTCCGGCGGCCAGCAGCAGCGCGTGGCCATCGCCCGCGCGCTGGCCATGGAGCCCTCGCTGATGCTGTTCGACGAGCCCACCAGCGCCCTGGACCCGGAGCTGGTCGGCGAGGTCCTGGACGTCATGCGCGACCTGGCCCGGGGCGGGATGACCATGGTGGTCGTCACCCACGAGATGGGGTTCGCCCGCGAGGTCGGCGACTCCCTGGTCTTCATGGACGACGGCCTGGTCGTGGAGGCGGGCACGCCCGCCGAGGTGCTCTCCAACCCGCGCCACGAGCGCACCCGGGCGTTCCTGTCCAAGGTGCTCTGAGCGCTCCGGAGGGGCCGCCGCCCCCGTCCCCCGGGCGCGGCGGCCGGTACCGGCCGGGGAAACACCCCCGCATCCCTTGACCGCGCGGCGGCGCGTCGCCAGAGTCGTGGTGTACGCGCCCCGCTCGGGAGAGGCACATGGACGCTCGCACGGACGACACACGCAGGCGCTGGGACCGCATGGCCGCCTACTGCGAGCACAGCGAACGCTTCCAGAGCCCCGCCATGCGCCGCACACGCGAGATCCTGTGCGCCGGGGCGCGCGGCGAGACGCTGGAGGTGGCGGTCGGGACGGGCCGCAACCTCGCCTACTACCCGCCGCAGGTGCGCCTGACCGCCGTCGACCTCAGCCCGCGGATGCTCGACCGCGCCCGTGAGAGGGCCGAGGAGCTGGGCAGGGCCGTGCGCTTCGTGGAGGGCGACGCCCAGGAGCTGGACTTCCCCGACCGGACCTTCGACACCGTCCTGTGCACGCTGGCGATGTGCGCCGTCCCCGACCAGCGGCGCGCCCTCGCGGAGATGTACCGCGTGCTGGCGCCGGGCGGCAGGCTCCTGATGGTCGACCACATCGAGTACGCGCGCATGCCCGGGCGGCTCGTGGAGCGGCGCCGGGAGAACCCGCGCCGCCTGCCCCGGGAGGTCGCGGTCGAGGCCGGGTTCGAGGTCGGCCACCACGACCGGCTGTTCCTCGGGCTGGTGGAGCGGGTGGTCGCCCACCGGCCCTGAGCGGTCCCGGGACGCTGGGCCGCCCCGCCGCAGCGCATACCCTGGAGGCGACCGTGTCCCCGCCGCGCGCCCGAGGTGGTCCGATGATCCGTCCCGCACGTCCCGACGACGTTCCCGTCATCCACGCCCTGGTCCGCGAGCTCGCCGAGTACGAGAAGGAGCCGGAGGCGGTCGTCGCCACCGAGCAGGACCTGCGCACCGCCCTCTTCGGCCCGGACGCGGCGGTGTTCGCGCACGTCGCCCAGGAGGACGGGGACGGCGCGGTCGTCGGGTTCGCGCTGTGGTTCCGCAACTACTCCACCTGGACCGGCAGGCACGGCGTGTACCTGGAGGACCTGTACGTGCGCCCCCAGGCGCGCGGACGGGGCCACGGCCTGGCCCTGCTGCGGACCCTGGCGCGGATCTGCGTCGAGCGGGGCTACACCCGGCTGGAGTGGTCGGTGCTGGACTGGAACGAGCCCTCGATACGGTTCTACGAGTCCCTGGGCTCGCGCCCCATGGACGGGTGGACGGTCCGCCGCCTGGACGGCGGCGCGCTGGACGCACTGGGTTCGGAAGGTCCCTGAGACCGGCCGTCCGTCCCGCCTTTCGCCCCGGATCGTGTGGACACGATCCGTTCGCCCTGCGTCAGTGGCAGGGTAAACCAGATACATTGCTCTCAAGCGGCAACCCCGCCCCCCGAAGGAGGGACGTGACCGAAGAAACCGCTGTGCCCACGGCCGACGCCATCGGCGTCCGGGACGCTGTCACCGTCAACATGCCCGCGGACAGCGCCTACTTGTCCGTTCTGCGGACGGCGACGGCGGGTCTGGCCGCGCGACTGGACTTCACCCTCGACGAGATCGAGGACCTGAGGATCGGTGTCGACGAGGCCTGCGCCATGCTCCTCTCCCAGGCGCTGCCGGGCACCGAACTGACCACGGAATTCGAACTCACCCCCGACGGGATGCGCATCTCCGTCTCGGTGCTCACCGCGGACGGGCGCCTTCCCGCCCGCGACACCTTCGCCTGGACCGTCCTGTCCGCCCTCGCGGGAGAGGTCGACGCGGGGGTCGGACCGGACGACCGTGTCCACATCGTCCTGTACAAACGCCGCGGCACGTTGGAGTCGGCGTGAGCGAGAGGGGGCCCGCTCTGACAGCGAAGACCGAGCACGCGGTGCCCGACAGGGCCCGCGCGAGAGAGTTGTTCGAGCGCCTCGGCGAGCTCGAGGCGGACTCCGAGGAGCGCCGGCGGATCCGCGACGAGCTGGTGGAGCTCCACCTGCCCTTGGTGGAGTACCTGGCCCGCCGCTTCCGCAACCGCGGCGAGTGGCTGGACGACCTCACCCAGGTGGCCACGATCGGGCTGATCAAGTCCATCGACCGGTTCGACCTGGAGCGCGGGGTGGAGTTCTCCACCTATGCCACCCCCACCATCGTCGGTGAGATCAAGCGGCACTTCCGCGACAAGGGCTGGGCGGTGCGGGTCCCCCGTCGCCTCCAGGAGCTGAAGCTCTCGCTCACCAAGGCGGTCAGCGACCTGTCGCAGCGGGAGGGGCGCTCCCCGACCGTCGCCGAGCTCGCGGCGCACCTCCAGATGACCGAGGAGGAGGTGCTGGAGGGCCTGGAGTCCGCCAACGCCTACTCGACGGTGTCGCTGGACGCGCCCGACAGCGGGGACGAGGACGCGCCCGCGGTGGCCGACTCACTGGGCATCGTGGACGAGTCCCTGGAGGGCGTGGAGTACCGGGAGTCGCTCAAGCCGCTCCTGGAGCAGCTTCCGCCGAGGGAGAAGCGCATCCTGCTGCTGCGCTTCTTCGGCAACATGACGCAGTCGCAGATCGCCCAGGAGCTGGGGATCTCGCAGATGCACGTGTCCCGTCTGCTGGCCCGCACCCTGGCGCAGCTGCGCCAGGCACTGACCACCGACGACTGACACGCGAGCTCTCGCCGCGGGCGGCCGCGGCGCTACCTCCCCCGCTCGTCGGGGAAGAGCGCCGCGGTCGTCGGCGGCGAGAGCACCGCCGCGGAGGCGCACACCGCCACGACCGCGAGCACCGCGCCCAGCGCGTACTGCCCGCTGGTGAACATGTAGTAGGCCACCACGGCGAGGAAGAGCTGGGTGACGAACACCGGCGTGCGCGCCCAGTCCCGCAGCTGCCAGAGCCCGCGCGCGACGAAGACCAGCAGCGCGCCCGCGCCCAGTCCCAGGGCGGTCAGGGGGATCGCGCTGGTCAGGTCGCTGGCCCGGCCGGTGACCGCGGTGAAGAGGCTGTAGACCCCGCTGACCGCGGCGGCCAGCCCGATCAGGGCCTCCAGGGCGGCGGCGATGACGATGGTGACGGGACGCGAAGACACCTGACGAGCCTATACGTGCTCCGGGGGTCCCTCCCCTCGGCCCCGGCTCCGCACCCGCGGCGGAGCGGAGACCTCCGGCGCCACACCCTAGACTGGCGTGGTGCGCGCCCTTCTCATCATGAACCCCCAGGCCACCACGACCACGTCACGCACGCGTGAGGTGATCATGGGAGCCCTGGCGTCGGAGCTGGACGTCACCGTGTCCGAGACCGAGTACCGCGACCACGCGGGCGAGCTGGCCCGCGAGGCGGCCGAGAACGGGTACGAGCTGGTGCTGAGCCTGGGCGGCGACGGCACCGTCAACGAGGTGGTCAACGGCCTCCTGGCCACCCCCGAGGAGCTCAGGCGCCCCCGCTACGCGGTGATCCCCGGCGGCAGCGCCAACGTCTTCATCCGCGCCCTGGGCGTGCCCGGCGACCCGGTGGAGGCCACCGGCGTCGTGCTGGAGGCGGTACGCGAGGGCCGCGAGCGCGAGATCAACCTCGGCCGGATCACCAGCGATCAGGACGACCGCTACTTCACTTTCTGTGCTGGTTTCGGCTGGGACGCCGACGTGGTCCAGCAGGTGGAGAACGAGCGCGCCAACGGCCGCAGGGCCACTCCGGCGCTGTACGCGGAAGTGGCGGTAAAGCTGTTCTTCCAGGGGGATATCCGCGATCCGTCACTAAGCGTGGTCAGTCACGGAAGGTCCCTTGTGGGGGCGTATTTCGCGCTCGTCACCAACACCACGCCCTGGACCTACGCGGGGGCGCTGCCGCTTCAGCCGACCCCGTCCTCGCGTTTCGATCTGGGCCTGGACGCTTTCGCGCTGACCCACTCCTCGCACCCGCTCACCGGGTGGATCCTTTCCCAAATGTTCTTCCCCAAAGGCCTTCCCGCACGTGGGGACGGCTACGTGACATGGCATGACCAGGACTCTCTCCAGATCACGTCATCCCACCCCAGGGCCTTCCAAATCGACGGTGAATACCTGGGAGACCGCGAACAGGTCAACTTCCACTCTGTACCGAAGGCATTACGAATCGTCTGTTAATTGCGCCGAAAGACGCCATTCCGAGCCACTGTGACGCACCCGACACGCCGAACAGGACCTTCGGCCTCGGCAGCTCTTGCATGGGCCGATCGATCCTGTCACGCTCAAGATATCGCCGCGAGTTACAGGCGAGTTAATTGGGGCGCTTCCCACATGGCCGTGGGATGAAACCTTGACGGCCCTCGGCCCGAACACCCCTCCGATGGAACCCATCCATCGGGCGCCCTTCGCCCGTTACGGACGCGCACAAGATCGTGAAAAGCTTCACAAGCCCCGATCGCCTCACCGTGAGGAGTGGACCGCATGGACTGGCGCCATGACGCAGCCTGCCGTGACGAAGACCCCGAACTCTTCTTCCCCATCGGGAACTTCGGCCCCGCACTGATCCAGATCGAGGAGGCCAAGGCCGTCTGCAACCGCTGTCCGGTCAGCTCGGCCTGTCTGCGCTGGGCCCTGGAGAGCGGCCAGGACGGCGGCGTCTGGGGCGGTACCAGTGAGGACGAGCGCCGCGTGCTCAAGAAGCGCCGCGGCAGCGCGTACCGCACCATGGTCCGCAGCTGAGGCCCTCCGCACGGCAGGGCCCCGAGGAGTCCCCGCACGGCGCGGCGGGGACGGCGCCCGGGGCGTCGCGGTCGGCACGCCTCCCTCCAGGGCGCCCTCGGGGCGGCCCCCGCGCGTGATCCGCGCGAGCCCCCGCCTCAGGGCAGCTCGCCCTCCTCGTGTTCCAGCGACAGGGTGATCGCCACCTCGGTCCCGCCGCTCTCCTTGGGCTTGATCGCCAGGGTTCCCCCGAGCTCCCCCACGATGAGGGTCCGCACGATCTGGAGGCCCAGACTCGTGGTGCCCTCCAGGTCGAAGTCCTCGGGCAGCCCCCCGCCGTCGTCGGAGACGGCCAGCTCCAGGCTGCTCGGCCCCGGGTGGCCCGGCTCCGCGTCGAACCGGCGCACCCGCACCTCGATCCGACCCGGCCCCTGTCCCAGGCCGTGCTCCACGGCGTTCTGCACCAGCTCGGCCAGGACCATCGACAGCGGCGTCGCCACCAGCGCGTTCAACAGGCCGAACCCGCCGATCCGGCGCGGCACCACCGCGGTGCCCGTGGAGGAGACCTCCGCCGCCATCTGGATCACCCGGTCGGCGATGTCGTCGAAGTCCACCACCTCGTCGGGGGTGTGCGAGAGCATCTCGTGCACGATCGCGATGGACCCGACCCGGCCCACCGCCTCGTCCAGCGCCGCCCGCGCCTCGGGCACGTCCAGGCGCCGCGCCTGGAGGCGCAGCAGGGCCGCCACCGTCTGGAGGTTGTTCTTCACCCGGTGGTGGATCTCCCGGATGGTGGCGTCCTTGGTCATCAGCTCGCGCTCGCGGCGGCGCAGCTCGGTGACGTCGCGCACCATCACCAGGGCGCCGATGCGCACCCCGTCGATGACCAGCGGGATGGCGCGCAGCTGCACGGTGACCCCGCGCGCGTCCACCTCGGCCTCCTGCGGCGCCCGGCCGCTCGCCGTGTAGGTCAGCGCCTCGTCGCGCGCCTCCCCCGGGGCCGCCAGCTCCAGCGTCGTGCGGTCCAGGCGCGCCCCCACCAGGTCGGCGGTCAGGCCGAGCCTGCGGTAGGCCGACAGCGCGTTGGGGCTGGCGTAGACCACCTCGCCGTTCTGGTCCAGGCGCAGCAGCCCGTCGCCGACCCTGGGCGAGCGCACCATCAGGGGGCCCTGGTCGCTGAACGGGAACGCGCCCTCGGCGATCATCTGGGCCAGGTCGCCCGCGCTCTGGAGGTAGGTCAGCTCCAGGCGGCTGGGCGTGCGCGCCGAGCTGAGGTTCGTGCTCCGCTGGATGACCCCGATGAGGTTGCCCTGGCGGCGCACCGGGATGGTCTCCTCGCGCACCGGGACGCCGCCCGTCCAGTCCGGGTCGCCGTCACGGCAGATGCGCCCCTCCTCCCAGGCGCGGTCGATGAGGGCCCTGCGCCCGATCACGCGCGGCGCCGAGCGGGACGTGACATCGGTCATGTCGTCGCGCAGGACGGTCTCGACCAGGTCGTCCTGGAAGGCGGTGGGCCCGGTGGTGGGACGCATCTGGGCGATGGCCACCCAGCCGTCGTCCTCGCGCAGACGCACCCACAGCACGAGGTCCGCGAAGGACAGGTCCGCCAGGAGCTGCCAGTCCGAGACCAGGGAGTGGAACCACTCCAGATCGGCCTGCTTGAGTGACGTGTGTCGCCAGATGAGATCACTGAGGTGAGGCACTCACAAATCATCCCATGAAGGCGTGCATACTCAAGAGGTACGCACTCGACCAGTGGTCCACACCAATCGGCGGCCGCGAACCCCGCCGTGCCGACCACACCGGGCGGGTTGTGCGGCAAGCGCGGGACTCGGCGAAGGAGACTGATGACTGTTCAGCGCACACTGGACGGCAACCCCCGGGTGCCGAAGTACTACCAGGTGAAGAAGCAGCTCCTGGAGCTGATCGAGGCGATGCCCGCGGGCAATCCGGTCCCCCCGGAGCGCGCCCTGGCGACCCAGTTCGGCACCTCGCGGACCACCGTGCGCCAGGCGCTCACCGAGATGGTGGTCGAGGGCCGCCTGCTGCGCATCCAGGGCAAGGGCACCTTCGTGGCCAAGCCGAAGGTGGCACAGGTCCTGCAGCTGACCAGCTACACCCAGGAGATGCGCGCGCACGGCCTGCACCCCGCCACGCGGATCCTGGACGTGAGCTACATCAACGCCGACGACCAGCTCGCCGAGCTGCTGGCCATCCGCTCCGGCGGGCGCGTGCTGCGCATCGAGCGGCTGCGGCTGGCCAACGGCGAGNGGCCGCGCGGCGCTTCCCCGGCCTGCGTCGGCAGCTGGACCGCTACGCGTCGCTCTACGAGGCTCTGGCGAGCGCCTACGACGTCTCCCTGGCCGAGGCCGAGGCCTCGATCGAGACCGTCCTGGCCACGCCCAACGAGGCGCGGCTGCTGGGCGTGGACGTGGGCCTGCCCCTGGTACTGCACTGCCAGCACAGCTTCGACGGCGACGGGCACCCGGTGGAGTGGGTGCGCTCGCTCTACCGGGGCGACCGGTACAAGTTCGTCACACGCCTGCGCCCGCCCCGGGACTGACCGGCCGACGGACGGCCGGGGCACGGCCCCGTGCCCGGCCTCCGCCGCGGCCGGGCCGGCGGCGCCCCGCCGGACGACCCGGGGGTCAGAGCCGGGAGAGCACCGTGGCCAGCGCGTCCACCACGCGGGGGTCGTACTCGCTGTCGGTGTCCATGCGCAGGCGCTCCAGGACCGCCGTGCGGCGCTCGGCGTCCCCGTTGTCGCCGACGAGGTCGTCGAAGGCGTTGGCCACCTTGATGATCCGGCTGCCCAGCGGCGGGACGCCCTCGTCGCCGTCCCCGGCGAGGGGCTCGCACTGGCGGCGGACCGTCTCGGCCACGTGGTCCAGGACGCCGGTCTCCCGGATGATCGCCGAACCCAGCTCGGCGATGCGCCGCTGCTCCCTCGGCGAGGCGAGCACGGTGGCGCCGCCCGCGATGGGCTCGCGCAGGGAGAGCTGGCCGATGTCGTGCATCAGGGCGGCGTACTCCAGCTCCAGCAGCTCGGCCTCGGCCAGGCCCAGTTCGCAGGCGATCCCGTGCGCCAGGTGGCTGACCCGGCGCGAGTGCCCGTTCTCCACGTAGCCGCCCACCTCGGTGACCCGCGACAGCGCGCGGACCGTCTCCAGGTAGGTCCGGCGCACCTCCGCGTGGCGGCGGAAGGCCACCTGCGACACCAGCAGCGGGGCGATGAACACCAGCAGCCCGCCCAGGCCGGTCACCGTGCAGGCCAGCGCGATCAGCACGCCGCTGGAGCCGATCGCGGCGCCGGTGGCGAACTGGGCGCGCAGCTCGTCGCGGACCGCGACGGCCGGGCTGGTGCGCAGGCGCTCGGCCCGCAGCACCGCCGCCAGCAGGGAGTCCACCGCCCAGACGAGCATCACCAGCGCGGCCATCAGCAGCGTGGCCGTCACCGACGGGCCCGACAGGTGGAGCTGGTCGGCCAGCGGCCGGAAGGCGATCGCGAGCGCCGCCGCGACGAGCACCCTGCGGGCCACGTCCTCCACCCGGGGGCTGCGGCCCACGGCGATGTGCGGCAGCTCGCCCAGCGCCACGCCCAGGGCGACCACCGCCACCACCTGCCAGGCGGAGTGGTGCAGCGGCCCGGAGCCCAGTGACAGCAGGAACGCGTAGCTGATCGCGCCGGCCGAGGCGATGGGAGCCACCTCCCGGTGGCCCGGCAGGGTGATCCGGGCCAGCTCACCGGCCGCGACGACCAGGCAGAACGCCAGCGCCACGTGCGGTTCCACGACCCCGGTCGAGGCCGTCCACACCAGCGCGGCCAGGGCGCCGGAGCCCACCGAGCCGACCAGCACCGCGCGCACCGGGCGGGAGGTCCGCCAGACCGACCCGCGCGGGCGCTGGTGGTTGAGGACCCCGCCCTCGGGGCCGCTCAGCACGGGTCCGGAGGAGTGGGCCCCGTCCGACTGTCTCTGCGTCATCATCGTTCACGCCCGCCCGTCACTGCCTCGGCGGAGGCCGCGGCGTCCGCGGAGGCGGCCCCGTCGGCCGCCGTCCCTGCGGAGGACGTCTCCCCGTCGGCGCGCTCCTCGGCGGAGGCGTCGGCGGACACCTCCTCCGGTCCCCCGGCGCGGCCGGTCTCCTCCACGGAGCGCTCGGCCGCCTCGGACCCGTAGCAGCCGCCCGGCGGCTCGGCGATGTCGGGCGTCTCCCAGCCCTCGCGTTCGACGGCGCGCACGAGCGCCTCGACCATCCTGGGGTCGAACTGGGTCCCGGCGCAGGCCCGCAGCTCGGCGATGGCGTCCTCCACCGACCACGCCCTGCGGTAGGAGCGCGTGGAGGTCAGGCAGTCGAAGACGTCGGCGACGCTGATGATGCGCGCGGACTCGGGGATCTCCATCCCGACCAGGCCCATGGGGTACCCGCGCCCGTCCAGGCGCTCGTGGTGGTGCCGGATCCCGGCCAGCGCCTCGTCCAGGAAGCTGATCTCGCGCACGATCTCGTAGCCGCGCGTGGGGTGCAGCTTGATGGCCGCGTACTCGTCGTCGGTGAGCTTGCCGGTCTTCTGCAACACCTTGGTGGGCACCCCGAGCTTGCCGATGTCGTGCAGCATCCCGGCGTAGCGGATCTTCTGCACCCGGTCAGCGGGCATACCCAGTTCCCGGGCGATCATGGCGGCGCCCTCCGCCACGCGCATGCAGTGGCCCCGGGTGTAGTAGTCCTTGGTCTCCACCGCCTGGCACAGGGTGGCCAGGGTGGCCTCGTGCGCGCGGGCCTCGTCCAGCTGCTGGGCGAAGGTCCAGCGCGCGATGAACAGCGGGAGCAGCACCAGCAGCGGTGCGATGAGGCCGACCCCGCCCCAGACCGCGGCGATGGCCAGGCCGAGCATCTGGTACCCCATGGAGGACAGCTCCACCCCCACCAGCGGCCGCCAGTCGAACCGGCCCCGCGAACCGCCGGGGCGCACGACGCCCAGGGTCCACATCAGGACGGCCACGAGCGCCGAGTTGACCAGGGAGTGGGTCAGGACGGCGGCGACGTAGGGGAGGACGATGGCCGGGAAGTCCTCCCGGCCGGGTTCTCCCACCGTTCCGCCGAGCAGAAGGTAGACGTGTCCGGCCGCGTAGGCCGCCAGTGCGAACTGTGCTCCGTTGAACGCCCTCTTGACGAGGCTCTGCCTGCGGATGACGAAGCAGGAGGCGAAACCGACCACCGCCGCCCCGACCGGTCCGACCAGGACGACGGCGGCCAGGGAGACCGCCGAACTCGGCGAGATCCCCGCCTTGACGCCCGTCGGGACCGCCGTACTGATCGACTCCGCGACCACGAAGAGAATCGCGATCAGGACCAGTGTGCGCAGATCCAGGCCCGCATAGGGACCGATGAGCATGATGGTGACAGCACTGACAACGATGATTCCGACGTAGACACGCGCGCCCCCAGGAAGAGCCCGCACCCCCGTTCACCCCCCGCCGACGACGACCGGACTGTCATGGTTTCACCGGTTCTGTTCTACCACCAGGACCATCCGCTGAAGGCGGTTACCACCCAAAGAACACCCATCACCGCGTGGAGCATGCCGACGAACATCGTTGTCCCCTCTCCCCCGACGCGCGCGCACCGTCGTTTTCCCCGGGCACGCCGCGTAAATTACCCCATTCGTTGGATATGGCGTCCAGTTTAACGGGCAACGACAGCGCCCTGATTACCCCCAACCCGAACTACCGCCACCACACCCCTTCCCGCTGGTACCAAGTTCCGGAATATGGAATTACGAATTCAATTAGTGGTGCGCACCGATCACCCTACGTAACCGCACCCCCCGACTCGGCGGCGCACGAAGATCCACTGTCTGGGCGGTTGCCCCACCCACTGCTGACTGGATCCACCAGGCACGACTACCCCAGGTAACCACACGAAACGACACCCGGGGCCGGGAGAAAAATCATTCCGAGTCGGTCACGACCGGGAGCGGCCCGGGCGTGCCGGGCGTGTCGGGAGAGGAGCCGGGAAGACGGCCGGGAAGCGCCTGACCAAAAACCCGACAGGCACGGGGAATACAGCACGACATTCCCGCAAAAGTACATAAAAGCCACACATCACTTCAGAGTGCGCTAATAACGGAACAGGGCACGAAGGCCAACAAAAAGGTGGCGGAAGCTGGAATTCCAGCTTCCGCCACCAGGTGTGCCAGGTTTCGTCGGATACCGGGCGCGATCGGTTTCGGTTCCCTCAGGAGGGCGTACCGGGGGTCTCCACGCGCGCCTCCCGGGCCAACTGCTCCGTGCGCGCGCGGGCCAGGCGGCTGAGCACCTTGTCCCTCAGGTCCATCGGCACCGGATCACAGCCGCAGTGCTTGGCCACGAGCTTCTTCACCGCCTCCTCGAGCCCGTACTCGTCGAGGCAGGGCCCGCACCCGTCCAGGTGCTCGCGGACCTGCTCGTAGTTGCCCTCCTCCAGCTCGCCGTCGATGTAGGTGTAGAGCTTGTCGAGCACCTCGCTGCACGGGGTGTCGCTGTGTTCGCCGTGGCCGCCGCTCATTGCCGGTCTCCTCGATCCGAGACGTCCTGTCCCCGTCCGCGCGGGGACGTCCCCGAGGCGACCGCGCCGGCCTCGGCCGCCGCCCTCGCCGGCAGGAACCCCCGCTCCACCGCGTACTCCTCCAGCATCGACCTGAGCTGGCGGCGCCCGCGGTGCAGCCGGGACATGACCGTCCCGATGGGCGTCCCCATGATCTCGGCGACCTCCTTGTACGCGAAGCCCTCGACGTCGGCGAGGTACACCGCGATCCGGAAGTCCTCGGGCAGCTCCTGGAGCGCCCGCTTGACGTCGGTGTCGGGGAGGTGTTCGAGCGCCTCGGCCTCAGCCGACTTCAGGCCCGCCGCGGTGTGCGACGCGGCCTGGGCCAGCTGCCAGTCCTCGACGTCCTCGGTCCCCGCCTGCTTCGGTTCGCGCTGCTTCTTGCGGTAGGAGTTGATGAAGGTGTTGGTGAGGATGCGGTAGAGCCATGCCTTGAGGTTCGTCCCCTGTCTGAACTGGTGGAACGAACCGAACGCCTTGGCGAAGGTCTCCTGTACGAGATCCTCCGCGTCGGCGGGGTTACGGGTCATCCGCAGCGCCGCGGAGTAGAGCTGGTCGAGGAAGGGAAGTACGTCCCTCTCGAAGCGCTCTTCCCGTTCCTCGGCTGTCTCCTGCTCCTGGCCCTGTTCCAAGCCCGTCGGCCTCCTCGCGCTGGTCCCGGTTGGGGCGTCCATACCCCAACGATACGGTCCCATGGCGTGGACCCGCGCATCGGCGCCGCGTGGCGCCGTCGCCGTCTCCTCGCGCTCCAGGCACGTCCCGGCTGTCGGCATGGTCTGTCGGCCCTCCCCGGATACTCGCGTGTGGCGCGCCCGGACTACTGGTCCTCCGAGCGCGGTGTAGGGGAGAACAACGCTTCGCGCGAGCTGATTCCGCGCCGCGGGGGGACGAAGGTCCCCTCCTCGGGCGAACTTTGTCGTTTACCTCCGTCACCGGAGGTGAGGCATGGCAGAGTGCGGGTAGGACACCTGGAGGATGGGAGAGGAGTGCACGTGCGACCGTCCCCGACCCCGGCCTCCGACCGCCCCCGGTCGACGGCGGCCCAGTTCGCCACTCCCGACCGCCTGTCGGACTACTGGCGGTTCTACTGGGCGGTCGCCGAGGCGCAGGTCGCCCGGTGGCTCCCCGACTCCCCCTCTCTGCTCCTCGACCTCTCCGGCGCGGACTACCAGGGCGCCCCGCGCGCCGTGGCCGCCGGACACGACGTGGTCACCCTGCTGCCCTCGGTGGACGTGGCCATGCGCCGCCCGCTGACCCTGGTGAACGGGCGCGCGATGGTGCCCCGTCCCGCCCGGCGCGGACGGCTGCGCCACGTGGTGGGCGACTCCGCCTTCCTGCGCAGCTTCGCCCCGGACTCCTTCGACGGGGTCATCGCCGACAACCGGGTGCTGTCCAGGCACCTGGCCACCGAGGAGGCCCTGGCCCGGGTCGGCCGGGTGCTGCGCCCGGGGGGCCGCGCCCTGCTGTGCGTGGACTCGGTGGTGCTGGGCATGGCGATGCTGGCCGAGCAGGACTGCTGGCCCGAGCTGAGCCACGCGCCCAACGCGGACGTGCTCCTGGTGCCCTGGCCGGACGGCTCCATCACGCGGTGCTTCACGGCCGAGCAGCTCACCGAGGCGCTCACCGACGCCGGTCTGGAGCTGGAGTGGGTCAAGCCCCGCACGGTGCTGTCCGCCTCCACGGTGGAGATGATGCTGGCGCGCGACCCGAGGTCGATGGGGCGCCTGGTGGAGATGGAGCTGCGCGCCACGGAGTCCGACGACTACGTGGGGGTGCACCTGGTGGCGAGCGCGCGCAAGCCCGGCTAGGGCGGGGACGCCACCGCGCCCCCGCCCCTCGCTGGTGCTCCGCGGCCTCCTACTCCGCCAGGGGCAGGTAGACCCGCTTACCCTGCTCGGCGAACTCCGCGGACTTGTCGGCCATGCCCTTCTCGATGGCGGCGACCGTCTCCAGCCCGTTCTCCTCGGCGTACCTGCGCACGTCCTGGGTGATCTTCATGGAGCAGAACTTCGGCCCGCACATGGAGCAGAAGTGCGCGGTCTTGGCCGGTTCGGCGGGCAGGGTCTGGTCGTGGAAGGACTGCGCGGTCTCGGGGTCCAGGGCCAGGTGGAACTGGTCCTGCCACCGGAACTCGAACCGCGCCTTGGACAGCTCGTCGTCCCACTCCTGCGCCCCCGGGTGGCCCTTGGCCAGGTCGGCGGCGTGCGCGGCGAGCTTGTAGGTGATCACGCCGGTCTTGACGTCGTCCCGGTCGGGCAGCCCCAGGTGCTCCTTGGGGGTGACGTAGCACAGCATCGCCGTACCGAGCCAGCCGATCTGGGCGGCGCCGATCGCGGAGGTGATGTGGTCGTAGCCGGGTGCGACGTCGGTGGCCAGGGGGCCGAGCGTGTAGAACGGCGCCTCGCCGCACAGCTCCTCCTCCAGGCGCACGTTCTCCGCGATCTTGTGCATCGGCACGTGCCCGGGCCCCTCGATCATCACCTGCACGTCGTGCGCGCGGGCGATGTGGGTGAGCTCGCCCAGGGTGCGCAGCTCGGCGAACTGGGCCTCGTCGTTGGCGTCGGCGATCGACCCCGGCCGCAGCCCGTCGCCGAGGGAGAAGGTGACGTCGTACTCCCGGAGGATCTCGCACAGCTCCTCGTAGTGGGTGTACAGGAAGCTCTCCCTGTGGTGGGCCAGGCACCAGGCCGCCATGATGGAGCCGCCGCGCGAGACGATGCCGGTGACCCGGCGGGCGGTGAGCGGCACGTAGCGCAGCAGCACGCCCGCGTGGACGGTCATGTAGTCCACGCCCTGCTCGCACTGCTCGATGACGGTGTCGCGGTAGACCTCCCAGCTCAGCGCGGCCGGGTCGCCGTTGACCTTCTCCAGGGCCTGGTAGATGGGCACGGTCCCGATCGGGACGGGCGAGTTGCGCAGGATGCGCTCGCGGGTCTCGTGGATGCGCTTGCCGGTGGACAGGTCCATGACGGTGTCGGCTCCCCAGCGGGTGGCCCACACCATCTTCTCCACCTCCTCGGGGACGGAGGAGGTGACGGCGGAGTTGCCGATGTTGGCGTTGATCTTGACCAGGAAGTTCTTGCCGATGATCATCGGCTCGGACTCGGGGTGGCACCGGTTGGCGGGGATGACCGCCCGGCCCACGGCCACCTCCTGGCGGACGAACTCGGGGTCCACGCCCTCGCGGGCGGCCACGAACCGCATCTCGGGGGTGACGGTTCCGGCCTTGGCATGGGCCAGCTGGGTGGTCGCGCCGCCGGAGGAGGCGGGTGCGGGGGCCCACTCCCCGCGGGTCGGGGCCAGGCCCCGGTGGACGTCGATGTGCGCGGTGTCGTCGGTGTACGGGCCGGAGGTGTCGTACAGGTCGAAGTGGCTGCCGTTGCTGAGTTCCACCCGGCGCTGCGGGACGCGGAGGGTGTGCCCCTCGGGGGTGGCGACCTCCCGGTAGACCTTGCATGATCCCATGATGGGACCGGTGGTCACCCGGTGGTCCGCGGTGGAACTGACGTCGCGGCCGTCGAGAGCCGTCATGGCATGCCTCCCTACGTCGGAATTACCCGAACAGGTTCTGCGGTCGGCGACACCGTTGAGTCGCCCTCTCAGCCCGCCATGGCGCGAGCTCCCGCGTTGCGTATGAAGATGTGGGGACGCCTCGGGCGCCCCGGGCACGCCGGACCGGGGCGTACCCGGACCGTGTGGCCCCGGACACTGTATCCGTCTGTCGGGAGGGGCTGTCCACCGTCCCCGGGATACAAAACTGTCCCCCGCACGCCACCCCAGGCAGCACGGAGGGGGGCTGGGAGGCCGTGCTCCCCTGGTCAGAAGAGCGTCTCCGGCTCCCCTCCCCCGGTGTCGGAGAGCGGTTCGAGCAGGTCGGGGCGGTTGTTCTTGATGCTGTTGACGTCGGTGGAGACCTCGTCCACGTCGAAGCGGTCGGCCGGGGTGTCCTGGAGCAGGTGGGCCAGCTCGTCGGCACCGGTCGCCGGGTCCAGCCAGGCCGCCCAGTCCTCCGGGGGCACGACGACGGGCATGCGCTCGTGGATGTGGGCGAGCTCGGGGGCGGCCTCGGTGGTGACGACGGCGCAGCTCCACACCCACGCGGCGGGGTCGTCCTCGGCCGCCTCCGGGTCGCGCCAGCGCTCGAAGATCCCCGCCATGGCCAGCGGCCGGTCGTCGGGGTAGTGGATGGAGTAGGGCTTCTTGTCCGCCTTGGCCTTGCGCTTCCTGTGGTGGGGGTCGGTGACGGGCGAGGTGCTGGCCTGCACGGTCCCGTCCCTGCCGATCAGCTGCCACTCGTAGTAGGCGTCGGCGGGCAGCAGGCAGCGGCGGCGCCGGAAGGCCGTGCGGAAGGCGGGCTTGTCGGCGATGGTCTCGCTGCGGGCGTTGATCATCCGGTAGCCGATGTTGCGGTCCTTGGCCCAGGAGGGGACCAGGCCCCAGCGCAGGGTGTGCAGGGAGCGGGGTCCCGGTTCGCCCACCCGTCGCCCACCACCACCCTCAACGGTGGCGCTGCGCGCCCAGTCCTTCCCCTGGTCGTCGGCCTGCGGGGGCGGGCCGAGCACGGCGTACACGGGCCTGCCGGGTGAGATGTTGTAGTCCGGGTCCAGCTCCTCCAGCGGCGGCCACGCCCGGGGATCGGTCTCCTCGGGAAGGGCCTGCTCGGGCAGGCCGAAGGCGAGCTGCAACTGGTGCACGTTCCTGGACTGGGCATAACGACCGCACATGGGTGTGATCCTACGGTCGAAACAGCTCGTTCTCTCCCGGAACACCCGTATCCGCCGGTGTTTCTCGCCCCTCGGACACCGGATACGGCCGAGCGGTCGGCCGGTTCCGGCCGAACGGCCCGCCGGTCGCGCCGGACCTCAGGCCTGCGCCGGTGCGGCGGGCTCCCCCTCCACGGGGTCGGGTCCCCGCGCCGCTCCCCCGTCCGCGTCCCGGCCCCGCCGGACCCGGACCAGGCCGACCAGCACGACCAGGCCGCCGAGCGGGGCCAGCGTCCACGGAGCCCACGAGGAGAGGGCGCGCAGCAGCACCGAGCGCACGCGGGCCTGTTCGGCCTGGGCCGCGACCTGCTGCTCGGCCAGGACCAGCTGCGCGTACAGCAGGGGCGCCTCGCCGCCGTCGTTCTGCGGGCGCAGGGTCTCCGAGCGGGTCTCGTGGGCGTTGACCACGATCCCGCTGACCGGTTCCACCCAGAACGTCCGGCTGACCTCCAGCCAGCGGGTGGCGGTGACCGTGCCCGAGGCCCCGGGGCGGAACAGGGAGGCGGGCACCGGGCGGGCCGAGTCGGGCACCTGGGTGGACTCGATCCACTGGCTGTACCGGCGCACCGGCACCCCCGCCACCTCCTCCCACTCCTGGAACTCCAGCATCGGCGCCGACCGCACCTCAGCGTCGTAGAAGGGGTACTCGCCCTCCTCGTCCCCGGGCGGCCAGAAGTACACCAGCCCCGCCTGCCGGACCGCCCGGTCGCCGTCGACGTGCTCACCACAGCAGTTGACCGCCCGGCCGGTCTCCCGGTCGACGATGACGCGGCGGCTCCAGTGGTCGATCATCCGGTCGGGCACGGAGGTGTCCACGGACATCTCCCACGCCGACCAGTCGCCGCCGTGCGCGGAGGCGTCCACCCGGGTGACCCGGCTGAGCTCGGCGGACTCCACCCACGACCACGTGGAGGTGTCCAGGTAACCGGCGTCCTCGTCCAGCATGCGGATGTCGAACTCGGCCTCGGCGGGCAGCAGGGCCATCCGCTCGTACACGTAGAGCGGGAGCAGGGCGGCCAGGGTGAGCAGGAAGGCGCCCGCGGCCACCAGGAGGGTGCCGCGGGGCAGGGGGCGCCCCGGTCGGCGTTCGGGGCCGACCTGGCTGGGGGCGGCCTCCCCGACGCTGAGCGCGCTCATGTCCGGGCCTCCTCTGGGTCGTTCTCCCACCGGTCGTCGTCGCCTCCGGAGGGGCCTGCGCCGCGGGGAGCGCCGTCGGCCCCGCCGTTCGCAGGGGTCGCAGGGGCACCGGTGGACCCACTGGACCCATCGGCCCCAGCACCATCGGGCCCATACCTCTCAGGAACCGCGTGGGCCCCAGCGGCACCGCTGGCCCCGCTGTTCCTGTGAGCACCAGCGGCGTCGGGCCCGCGTTCCTCACGAACCCCACCAGTACCGCTGGCCTCCACCACCGCAGCCCCTTGCCCCTCAGGAACCGCATGGGCCCCCGATGCACCGGTGGACCCACTGGACCCACTGGCCCCGGCACCATCGGGCCCATACCTCTCAGGAACCGCGTGGGCCCCAGGAGCCCTGCCAGCCCCGACACCACCGACCGCGTCGGTCGCACCACTCGACGGGGCGGCCCCGTCCGTCCCACCGCCGCCGGCGCTCTCCGCGACCGCTCGGGCGCGGACCGACGGCGGATCGGCGTCGGCGTCCTCACCGTCACCCGGCTGGCCCAGGGCCAACACGAGCCGCGCCAGCGCGGGCAGGCACAGCAGCTGGGAGACCCAGCCGCGCAGCGCTCCCCCGAACACCTCGGTCACGTCGTGGAAGGGCATGTACAGCGCCAGGTAGGTGCCCGCGCCCATGGCCAGCCCGGCCAGCGCCAACGACACCGCCACCGGCCAGGGACCCGCCAGGCGGGGCAGCAGCCGCCCGCCCATGGACGGCCGTCCCGGCTTGGCGTGCCGCAGACTCCGGGGCGCCCTTCGCCCCAGCCACCACACGCACACCAGGATCACGGCGACCAGGGCGGCTCCGACCGCACCGGCCACCCACACCCCGTAGGCCAGGCCCAGCGGCAGCACGATCCGCCGTCCCAGCCACCCGGGCCCGGCGTCGGGCAGGGCTCGGGCGCCCCGCGGGGCCGCGGCCGCGGCCGCCGCTCCCCCGGGCAGCAGGCGCCTGGGCCACAGGGCGGCGATCACCAGCACCGCGGCCAGCACGGCGCCCACGGCCAGGGCCCGGTGGTAGGCGGTGTCGGGCGCGTAGGTCAGGGTGACGGTGCCCGCGCTGCCCGCTGGAAGCACCCAGGCCTGTTTCCAGCCCTCCAGCCGGACCGGCTCCAGGGCCGCGTCCGCACCCTCCAGGCGCGCCTGCCAGCCCTCGTTGAAGTTCTCGTTGACCACCAGCAGGCTGTCCTCGGCGACGTCCACGTCGAAGCGGCGCTCCCCCGGGCCCCATGCGTGCACCTCCTCCACCTCGGCCGTGGTGACCTCGGGGCGGTCCGAGACCGGGTCGGCGGACTCCACCAGCGCCGAGCGCACCTCGTAGCGGTTGCCCGGATCGACCACGATCCGGTTCTCGCCCCCGACCAGGTCCAGGTCGGTGCAGCTCTCGTAGCGCAGCGGGCGGCCGGTGAGCTGGTCGGCGAGGGTGCCCCGGCTGATCCGGGTCTCCACCCGCTGGTCGTTGACCCGCAGTGTGGGCCCCAGGCCGCAGGCGGTGGAGGCGTCGCCCTCGGGCAGCGGCTCCACCGGCTCCACCCCGGGCAGGGTGACGGTGCCGATCTCCAGGGCCTGGCCCTCGGGGCGTTCGAAGGTCACCCGCAGCGAGTCCGCGGTGAACTCGGCGAAGTCCACGCGGCCGCTGCCGTCCAGCCACCCCTCGCGCACCGTGCCGCCGCCCTCGACGGTCACCCGGATCGGCCGCAGCACGCTGTCGGCGCGGGGGAACTCCACCTCCAGGTACCCGATCTCGGTGGGTGCGCCCAGCTCGATGTCGAGCCAGGGGTTCTTCTCCTCCGGGTCCGGGTACCAGACGGTGCTCTCGTCGTCGTCCAGCGCGCCCCGGCCCATCGCGGCGGGGTGCTGCACGGCGGTGGAGGAGGCGGTCACGTGCGGGTGGGGGCTGGCCCGGTTGGCGGCGTTCTCCGCCTCGCGGGGGTCGGTGAGCACGACCTCGCCCGAGACCGTGTGCGGTGCGGAGGCCGACTCCGCCGACAGCTCGAACGTGCGGTCCAGGCGGCGCGCGTCCTCGCCCTGCACCTGGAGGTCGGGGTTGCACACCCACACGTGCGAACCCTCCATGCAGCCGGGCGCGGTACCGGTGGAACCGGTGAACAGCAGCGTTCCGGTGTCGGCGGGTCCGGGGACCCGCAGCGTGCGGGCCGGTTCCAGGCCGGGCACGGAGATCGAGGCGACGCCCACCCGGGTGCCGAACCGGTACTCCGGCTCCCAGGCCAGCTCGTCCACGCGCACGCGCAGCGTGGTGGTCGTGCCGGGCGGGGCCGTCAGCTCCTGGGGCTCCTCGGTCTCGGCGACGGGCACCTGCGCCTCGCCGCCGTCGGTGAGGAGGGTGACCCGGGAGGGCGGCGGCTCGCCGGGCAGGTGCTCGAAGGCGACGCTGAGCCCGGTGAGGTCCTGGGGCTCCTCGAACTCGACCTCGATCCACTCCCCCAGGGCGCCGGTGAAGGCGCTGGAGCGCCAGGAGGTGGTGAGGTCGTCGTCGAGCGCGGCGTGCGGGGCGTGCCCCGGGTCGCGGTCGGCGGCGCGCGCCCCCGCCCCGCTCTCGGCGGAGGAGGCGCTCACCGAGGCGATCCCGATGTCCTCGGCGTGGGCGACGTGGTCCTCCCACGCCGGGTCGAGGATGTCGGGGGCCGGAACGTCGCGTTCGAGCTCCTGGTCCTCGGTGAGGGTGGCCGACACGTTGCGGCGCACGTCGGAGTAGACCACCTCGCGGCGGCGGGCGGTGTCGGTGACGATCGTGTCCTGTGCGGCGACCTCCCCGGCCCCGGGGTCGTCCCCGAGCAGGATCGGGCGGTCGTCGTCGACCACCCCCTGTTCGGCCAGGTGGAGCACGGACTCGGGGCCGCCGGTGACCCGCAGCGCCTCGTCGGCGGGCACGGTGCCGACGGCGGGTGCGGCGTCCTCCACCTCGTAGACGCTCAGCGCCTGGTAGGGCTGGTCGAACCACTGGGACGCGGACTGGTGGTCCAGCGAGCCGATGACCGGGCCGAACTCGGCGGCCAGGGTGATGCCCGGCGAGTCGGCCAGGGCCTGGTGGACGCGGGCGGGCCAGCCGCCGTTGTTGCCGGTGCGCTGGAGGTCGTTGCGCACGAGGAGGTGGGTGACGCCCATGCGCGCGAAGGTGTCGGCGAGCCCGGCGGAGCCGCGGCCCGAGGAGACGCGCTGGTCGATCTCGTGGGTGATGCGGGAGACGCCCGCCGAGCCCCACGGGATGATCTGGTGGTTGGTCCAGGCCCCCTCGAACAGCGGTTGCAGGGGCTCGTCCATGGGGCGGCCCCACTCGTACTCGCCGCGCGCCGAACCGGGCAGGGCCATGGTCATGCCGCGCTCGTCGGCGCGCGCCTCCAGCCAGTCGGTGGCCTCGTGCCAGTAGTCGGGGATCTGCGCGAAGCCGCCCGCGGGTGCGATGCCGACGGTGCCGACGGGCACGAGGGTGACCGCGAAGACGGCGGCGGTGGCGCCCGCGACGGTGCGGCGCACACGTCCGGGCACGGGCGTGCCCCTGCGGTCGGCCAGGTCCCGGGCCACCACCACGGGCAGGTGGGCCAGGCCCATCACCAGGGGCAGGCGCACGAGCGCGTCGAACTTGTGCACGTTGCGGAACGGGGAGAGGACTCCGTCGAACAGGTCGCGCATGGTCCCCGCGAAGGGGCCGGTGAGGTCGCCGGTGAAGCCCGCGACGATGACCGCGGTGCCCGTGAGGAGGCTCGCGATGAGGAAGAGCCGTTCGGGGGTGCGCCGGTTGACCAGTCCGGCCAGGCCCAGGCCCGCGACCAGCGCGGTGACCGCGATCAGCCAGGGGGTGGTGGACAGCTCCGCCCCCGAGGGCAGCGCGGTGTTGCCCTGGTCGGGCAGGAAGCCCATCCAGTTGGAGGTGCCGCGCAGCGCGTTGAGCAGCGAGGTGACACCGGTGGTGACCGCTGCGTCCTCGGTGTAGGGCATGAACGAGAAGACGTACCGCGACATGAGGAGCAGCGGCGCGACGTACCAGAACGAGGCCAGGACCAGCGCGACCGTCCACCAGGCGATCAGGCGCCACTTGCGGGGGCCGTTCGCCCGGGTGAGCAGGTAGAGCCCCGGAACGACCAGGACGGCCAGCTCGGAGGCGGCGTTGGTGCCGCCGCACAGCAGGAAGGCCAGGCCCGACAGCAGGGCCGTGCGGGCGGGCGGGCGGCCGTGCCGGGCCCCGAGCACGAGCGGCAGCAGGATCCACGGCATGAGCAGCATGGGCTGCAACTCGGCGGAGTTGTACGACAGCAGCGTCAGCACGCGGGGGGCCAGCGCGTAGGCGACCCCGGCCAGGATGCGGGTGTTGACGGTGCCGATGCCCAGCGCCCCGGCGACCTTGTACACGCCGGTGAACGCGGCGATGAGCAGGACGGCCATCCACAGGCGCTGGATGAGCCAGTCGGGCATGCCGAGCAGGTCGAACAGCAGGTGGAAGGGGCCGTTGGGGAAGAAGTACCCGTAGGCCTGGTTCTGGATCTGGCCGAAGTAGGAGGCGTCCCACAGGTGCAGGGCGCGCTCCATGAACCCCAGGGGGTCGGCCGTCAGGTCGAGCTTGGTGTCGCTGACGATCCTGCCGGGGTCGATGCTGGCGGCCAGCGCTCCCAGGAGCAGGCACACCGTGAGGACCTTCAGCCGGGCCAGGAGGCGGGGATCGACGCCGCCGGGGTCGGTGGAAGGTGGTGTGCGGGAATCCTCCGGTTCGCGCCTGGCGGTGGATTCCGTCGGAGTCACGTCTTCGCTTTCCTGCCTGCTGCCGTGTTCCGGGCGGCGGGAGCGCCCGGGTCGTCGGGGGTGAGGGGGTCGGGGACGGGGGTGCCCGGTATGGAGGCGGTGACGGGGGTGGTGGAGGGGGCGGGGGTGTCGGGGCCGTCCGGTTCCGCGGCGCCGGGCAGGCCCAGCTCCCCGGCGACGAGGCGGGTCATCCGCGCGCCGCTGGCCTCCCACGTGAACCGGGACGCCCACGCGCGGCAGGCGCGGCGGACGGCTTCGGCCCGGCGGGGGTCGGACAGCTCCTCCAGGGCGCGCGCGACCGCGTCGGCGAGTTCCTCGCCCTCGCGCACGAGCCACCCGGTCTCGCCGTCGCGGACCGAGTCGCGGAGTCCGTCCACATCGTAGGCCACGGTGGGCACGCCGAGGCGGGCCGCCTCGATGACCGTCAGGCCCCAGCCCTCGAACTCGGAGGCGGTGACGTGGAGGTGGCACGAGGCCAGGACGCTGTTCTTGTCCTCCTCGGGCAGGAAGCCGTGCAGGCGCACGCGGTCGCCCGTGCCGTCGCGCGCGACCTGCTCGGCCAGGGGTTCGCCCTCGGGGCCGCGGCCGATGATGTGCACCTTCAGGTCGGGGTGCTCCTCGCGCAGCGCGTGGGCGAGGTCGACCACCCGCGAGACCCGCTTCTGGACGACCAGGCGGCCCAGGCTGACCACGGCCGGGCAGCCCATGTCGGCGGGGGCGGGTGCGTCGTCGAGGGGCTTCTGGGGCCCGGGGAGTCCGCCGTTGTGGATGATCTCGATCGGCGCGCGCCAGCCCAGCTTCTCGCGCATGGCCCGGCGGGAGGACTCCGAGACGGTGACCGTAGTGCAGCGGCGGTAGACGCGCGAGGCCACGACCGACTCCAGCATGCGGCCCAGCCAGGCGACCGGCGCCGGGAAGTAGGCGTTGAACTGGAGGTCGTGGACGTGGTGGACGACGCTGACCACCCGCGTGCCGCGGCGCAGGACGAGGCGGCACAGGAAGGGGATGCCGTTCATGCAGTCGAAGGCGAGCTGGTACTCGCGGCGCCACAGGGTCAGCCACGCCAGGACGCGCGGGTAGACGGTGAACCTGCCGCCCATGCGGCGGATGACGATCCCGTCCCTGGTCTCCACGCGTGCCTGGTGGGGCTCGCGGCTGGTGAGGAAGGTGACGATGGCGCCGCGTTCGGCCAGGTGGCGGCTGATCCGCCAGGAGTACTCCTCGGCTCCCCCCGCGGTGGACTGCCAGGGGTCGCGCCAGTTGACCATGACCAGGCGGACGCCGTCCAGGCGCGGCCCGGGGTCGGTGGGGGCGTCCGGGGCGGCGGGCGCGCCTGTGCTGGCCGGGGCGCTGGTGCCGGCCGGGGCGCTCGTGTCGGCCGGGGCGCTGGTGCTGACGGGGGCGGAAGTGTTGCCCGGGATGCTCGCGTCGCCTGGGGCGCCTGGGGCGGCGAGGGCGCCGGTGTCCTCTGTGACACCTGGGATGGCGGGGACGCCCGTGCCGGTCGGCGGGACCTGGACGGGGACGACGGCGGCCGGGGCCTCGGTGACCGCGGGCAGGCCCGGTTCCGCCTCCTGGCGGATCCGGTGGACCTTCTGGAAGACCACACGCTCTCCTTCCGCGCGGTGTCCGGCCGGACCGCGTGCCGCTACCTCGCGCGTGCGGGTGAACACGCACGGCGATCCCCTGAGGGAAGGATGGAGCGCACGCCGAACGGGCCCGTGGGCCGGACGTCGGTGGTGGTGGGCGGCCGGGGGACGGTGCCCGGGGCCGCGGGAGTCGGGGAGTGGGGCGCCCCGCTGGGGGCGGAGCGCCCGCGAACCTCCGCCGTACGGCCGTCCTAGCGGTCGCCGTAGTTGTAGAGGGTTTCGTTCACCGGTTCCGCGGTGGCGGTCGAGTCCGTGGCGAGGCTGGTGGCCACGAAGGTGGCACCTCCCGCCAGGGCCGCGCCGATGACGCAGGCGGCGATTACCTTGATCACTTGGGGATCTCCTTCCGCGCGCCCGATCCCGCGCTGGGTCCGGAGCGCTGGAAAACGAGACTAGAACCTGATCTAGCCATAGACCAGATGATTGCCCCAACTGTAACTAACCCGCCGGTAACTTCCAACCCCGGAATGCCAGCTTTGTCGGCCTTTACATGCTGGTCCTGCACCCGGAGAAGAACCATGTCGGAGCCCTCCACCACCACGGACAGACCCTCCGCGCCTGACCAGAACTGGTTATCGACCGGCGCGGACACCGCCACGTACCGCACCCCCAGCCCGCCCAGCACCGCGGCGTCCAGCCGCTCGGGCAGGCCCGTCTCCGGGTCCGGTCCGATGACCTGGGCGACCCGCCGCGCCCGCGCGTCCTCGCCGGTCACGACCACCTCTCCCCCGCCCGGGGTGCCCACGACCAGGTCGTCGTTCCACAGGGTGCGCCGGTCGAAGAGCTTGGTCGCCGGGTCGAGGACGACCGTGGCCCGCCCCGACCAGGCGGGGCCCCGGTAGGCGCTCCAGGGCAGCACCAGCACCGCCCCGGGCCGGTCGTCGGCGGCCACCGCCTCCTGCGCCGCCAGCCACTCCCCGGGGTAGTGCACCGGGGCCAGCCGACCGCTCGCGCCCCACAGCAGCCCCGGCAGCACCACCACCGGCAGCAGCGCCGCGAACACCGCGAGCCCCGTCCGCAGCGGAGCACCCTCCCGCCCGGCCAGCCACCACACGCACGCGCCGAGGCCGAGCGCCTGGACCAGCGACAACGGGGCCACGTAGAGCTGACCGTCGCGCAGCGGCCCGAACCCCGGCCAGGCGGAGATCAGCCAGACCAGCAGCGCACGCCCCGGCCCGGTGGCGCCCAGCAGGGCGATCAGGAGGCCCAGGGCAGCGGCCGCCGACAGACCGGGGCCGAACCCCGGTCGCTCCCGGCGCAGCAGCCACACCCAGCCCGCCAGCGCCAGCAGACACAGCAGCAGGCGGGCCGCGGCCGTCACCGGCTCGCCGTAGCCCGCCGGAACCGCACCGGAGTTCCACACCCCGCCCAACAGCAACAGGGAGCCGACCACCCCGAACGGGGTGTCCGAGCGGGCCGCGAACGCCGCCGCCCCGGCCGGGTCCGTGCCCGCCCCGCTGGTCAGGGACGGAAGCAGCCAGGGCAGGGAGACCACCGCCAGCGCCAGCGCGAACAGCCCCGCCCGCGCCCACCAGCGCGGCGCGCGCGGGTACGCGGGAGTTCCGGAAGTGGCGCCTTGGACGCTTCGGGAGGCCGCAGGAACCCGAGCAGCCGAAGGGGCTGAAAGGTCCGCAGGGGACGCGGCGGCCGGAGGGGCTGAAGGGTCCGCAGAGGCTGGAGAACCCGCCGCAGGATCTGAAGGGCCCGCAGGGGCTGAAGGGTTCGCAGGAGAGGCGGTGGCTGGAGGGACTGGAGGGCTCGCAGGAGCTGAAGTGCCCGCAGGGGCTGGAAGGCCCGCGGAGACTGAGGGGCCCGCAGGGGCTGGAGGGGCTGAAGGGCTTGCAGGAGTCACGGCGGCTGGAGGGACTGGAGGGCTCGCAGAGGCTGGAGAATCCGCCGCAGGGGTTGGAAGGCCCGAAAGGCCTGAAGTGCCCGCAGGAGCTGAAGTGCCCGCAGGGGCTGGAAGGCCCGCGGAGACTGAGGGGCCCGCAGGGGCTGAAGAGGGCTGAGGAGTCCGGGCAGCACAACGCTGGCGCGGCGCGCGCGGGCGGGCGGTGAGGGCGACGGGGCCGGCGGCGAGGGCGGTCAGCACCACCGACGAGAACCCGCCGACCGCGGCGGGCACCAGCGCGCGCACCAGCCCGGCGAATCCCGCGCCCGGCCGCACCTCCGCCAGACGGGCGGCGGCCCCCACCACCCACGGCAGCCCCGCGTAGCCCAGCAGCATCGCCCACTGGCCCAACAGCAACCGCTCGGCCACGAACGGGTTCCACACGTAGGCCGTCCCCGCGGCGGCCGACGCCACCAGAGCCCCGGCGCCGCCACGGGGCAGCACCCGCAGCACCAGACGCCCGGCACCGGCACCGCCCACGGCGAACACCGCCAGCAGCGCCAGCGACTGCACCGCGTCCCCGGGCAGGACCGCCGACAGCGCCGCCACCACGGCGTCGCTGGGGATCGCCCGGGGGAACCCGTCCGCGCCCCGCAGCACCGTGCCCAGCGACGGGTCGGGCACGAACACCATGTCGTAGCGCAGCACGTATCCGGGCCCCAGCGCGGGACCGAGCGCCAGCGCACCGGCGAGCAGCCCCACGGCCCACGGCAGCAGGCGGGGCAGCGACCAGGCGCCCCTTCCTGCCCGGGAGCCCTTTCCTCCCCTTCCTCCCCGGGCACCCCTCTCTCCCCGGGAGCCCCTTCCTTCCCCCACTCGCCGGACCATCAGCCCTCCGACCGACACCATCAGACCTCCGCCCCAGGAAAGCAGCCCTCCGACCCGCCGTCAGCCCCGCGCGAGCAGAACGCTGTCGGAGTAGCCGCCCTCCACGTAGTCGCGGTAGGAGCGGATCACCAGCTCATAGGGACCGGACACCGTCGCCGACCAGCGCGGTTCCTCCCCCGCCGGGCCCAGCGTGCGCCATCCCTGCCCGTCCCCGGGACCGAGCCCGTCGCGGCGCTCGCAGTCCGGGCCGGGCGTGACGGGCTCGGGTTCCGGCTCGGGCGGCGTGGGAGCGGGCGTGGGGGTGGGGGTGGGCTGTGGTCGGGGGTCCGCGTCAGGCTCGGGGTCGGACGGCCCGCTGCTGGGGGCGGGCGATTCGACGGGGGCCTCCGAGACCCGGGCGCCCTCCAGGGGCGCGTACGGGCCGCCGTCCACGGGCAGGAGCCGGTCGGCGGCCGGGAACACGCGTCGGCCGTGGTCAGCCACGGGCGCGAACCGGCCCTCGGGCACGGGCACGCGCCGGTCGTCGGCCGCCCCGCAGTCCAGTGCGCGCACCCACACCTCGTAGTGGGAGGCCTCCTCGACGTCCTCCCACTCCACGGTCGCCCCTCCGTCGACGACCCGCAGCCAGGACGGTCCCGGAGGCGGGTCGTCGTTCCACACCCACGGGAGGGGCTCGGACTCCGCCCCCTCGTCCCGGCCCTTGAACGAGCGCACCACGAACTCGTAGCGGGCGCCGCTGAAGAGCGCCTCCACCAGCACCGAACGGCTGTCCCCGTCGGTGCGCACGTCCACGGGGAGCACGGCGGCCTCGTCCGGGTCCGGTCCCACCCGCCGCTGCACCACCCGGTAACCGGTCGCGCCGGGCACGGTGTCCCAGCTGAGCACGAGGCCGTCGTCGGACTCCTCCGCCACGGGCTCGGGCGCGGTCGTGGGCCCCACCGCCAGGTCCGGCAGCGGCCGCCGGTAGGTCCGGCCGACCCCCAGCGGTTCGGCGAGCGCGTCGGCGAAGGCCGCCGCGATCTTCAGCTCACCGCGCGCGTTGGGGTGCGCCTCGTCCCAGTTGTCGCTGGCGGAGGCGTACCCGTCGGCGACCCGGGCGACCACCACGGGGGAGTCGCTGGAGGTGAGCTGTGCGGCGAGGTCGACCAGGCCCATGTTGAACCGGTCGATCTCGGCGTTGGCCCGGGGGTCCTCCACCGGCGGCAGCTCCCCGAGGACGAACCGGGTCTGCCCCCGCACGACGCGCACCGTGGACACCGTCTCGCCGACCCCCTCCAGCGCGCTGTCCGCGTCGTCGCCCGCCAGGATGTCCTCGGTTCCGGCCAGGAGGAGCAGGTAGTGCGGCTGGTACTCGGCGGCCACCCGCGCGGCCCCGGTGGACAGGTCCTGCGCGGTGGTGCCCCAGCGGGCGGCGTGGTCGGTGTCGAAGTCGGGGTCGGCGTAGTCCTGGTTGCCGGACTCCCGGTCCGCCAACCCGTACACGCCGTCGTAGGGGCCGACGAAGTCCGCCTCCACCCCGGTCTCGCGCAGGTGGGACCACAGACGGTAGCGCCAGGTGTAGTCACCGCTGCTGCCCTGGGAGAGCGAGTCGCCGACGACCATGACGCGCAGTTCGCCGTCCGGCGGGCCCGGCACGGTGACGGGTTCCTCGGCGCGCCCCTCCTCCGCGGCCCCTCCCTCGGAGCCGGTCTGGATCAGCAGCAGGGTGACTGCCATCGCCGAGAGCATGACGCCGAGCAGCCCGAGGGGACCGGGTTCGAAACGGGAGTGGCTGTCCCAGCGGGGCCGGAGCCACGGGAGGCGGAGCCGTCGGGGCCACCGGTCCAGGAGCCACCCGAGACGGGACAGTCCCAGACCGGACCAGCGGAACCGGGGCTTCCCGAAGCGGTCGGCCACGCGCGACCACCACACGGAGCGTTTCTCGGATCCGCGCACCGCGCCCCCTGCGTTCCCAGAACGGGTTCTACCCCCCGCAGGGGGTTCGTCAGACAAGACTAGAACTGGTTATATAGAATTCGTCAACTCTCTGCGGCTGAGCGGAGCCGCCTACACCGACGTTAGCGGCCGCTCCCTCCCCCTCGACTCCGCGCCCCGACGGAAAGCAGGACCCCCCGTGACCGGACTCCTGGTAGCCCTGCTGTCCGCGGTGGTCTACACCGTCGGCCTGACCGTGGAACAACGCGCGCTGCACGGCGCGGAGTCGATCTCGATCAACCGACCCCTCCACCTGGCCCGGGTCCTGCTCACCAACCCCCGCTGGGTGCTCGGCTGCCTCTTCGCCGCCCTGGGCAGCGTGGGCCTGATCGTCTCGCTCGGCCTCGCGCCCGTGTCCGTGGCCCAGCCCGCCTTCGCCGCCGGGGTCGCGTGCGGCATCCTCGTCATCACCCTCGTCCTGGGCGAGCGCGTCACGCGGGGCGAGTACGTGGCGCTCGGCGTCATGCCGGTCGCGCTCGGCCTGCTCAGCCTGTCCACCGCCGAGGGCGCGGAGACCGGCACCACCGCCGACGCCCCGCTGCTCATCACCGTCAGCCTGCTCACCGTGGCGGTGTGCCTGGTCGTCGTGGGCCTGGCCGGCGGACGCGGCCGCTACATGTCCGCCGCCGCCCTGGGCGCGGCCGCGGGCTTCGCCCAGGGCAGCGCGGGCCTCCAGGGCAAGGGGCTGGGCGGCCTGCTGGCCGACCACGGCCTGTGGAACGCGATCGTCCCCGCGCTGCTGTCGCCCTACCCCTACCTGTACGCGGTGGGCTGGGCGGTGGGCATCGTCCTCTTCCAGACCTCGCTCCAGCGCTCACGCGCCTCCATCACCGCTCCGGTGTCCAACGTCGTGGGCAACGTGTTCATGGTCGTGGCGGGCACGATCCTGTTCGGCGAGCGGCTGCCCGACGACCCCCTCATGCTGGCCCTGCGCGTGGGCGGGTTCGCGCTGACCCTCGTCGTGGTCGTCCTGGTCCGCGGCAACGTGGCCGCCGCCGAGGCGGACACCAGCCGCAAGCGCGCCCACGCGTAGACCGCGCGCGCAAGGCGCGTGGAGACGGTGGGCGCGCGGGGCGGCGTGCTGTCCCCCATGACAGGGGGGAGGCGGAACCCGTCGCGGAACCCGTCCACGCCTCCCCCGCCGCCACGGGACCGCTGCCACAGGACCGCTGCCACAACGGGAAAGCCGGTCAGACAGCCACCGACACGGCCTCGCGCAGACCCGGGGCGGCGACGTCGGCCCACGCCCGCACCACGCTGTCGGGCTGGCCGGTCTCCCCCTCGGCCAGGATCAGGCCGGGCTCGGCCACCCAGGCGCCCAGGTCGGCCAGCAGGATGCGCAGGTCCTCCTCGATGCCGCGGCTGTTGCGCAGGTCCTCCACGACCGCCAGCGGAATCGCGACCGTGTGGCCCAGTCCCAGCTCGGGCAGGCGGTCGAGGAAGACCTTGAGCAGTCCGGTGTAGGTGCCGTGCGCCTGCGGGGAGGCGACGAGCAGGACATCGCTCTCGCGCACCTTCGCCAGCGCGGCCTCGACGGCGGCGGAGGACTCCGAGAGCAGCTCGGCGCCCAGTTCGGCGATGTCGATGACGTCGGGACGGGAGTCGACACCCGCGCGGGCGGCGACCTCGGAGGCCGCGCGCAGGGCGGCGTCGCGAACGGAGGAGCGGATCTGGGGGGCGGCGACGAGCACGGTGAAGCGGGTCATGCGAGAACTCCTGGGTTCGAACAGAACGAGCCGGGATCGGAGGAGACCCCAGCCGGAGAAGACGGCGGAGGCGGTTGACACCGGAAGGAGGGGGTGACGAACGTCCTTGGACTCTCGCGGTTCCCCGCATCCGACACGGGAAGCGGACCACGCTGTCCGAAAACCGCCTGTGTCGGGCCTGGTAGGTCTGCTTCCGGTGACCGCGGGGCGGTCCCGACAGAACCCAGGGGAGAGATGAGCGTCCGGTGTCTGCGACAGGGCACGTGCGACAGGGCACGGAGGCGCGGGGCGGGGCCCCGCAGGGCGCTAGCTACGACAGAGCGCGCTCGCCTGCTGTCTCAGATCGACATGCAGGCGCTGGACAAGCAGCTCACCGGCGGACATGCCTCCATCATGAAGCGCCCCGGCCGTTATCGTCAATGCGTGCGCGCGCACCACGGTGGGCGGTCCAGCCCTCGGACAGCCGTCCCAGGGAACGGGATCGCCCAGCTCCGCAGGCAATACGGAAGCCCGCGGTGACGGCCCCGAAGGCCTGTGTAATGTGCGACACATACCGACGAGACGACACGAGGGACCCCTCACATGGCCCACACCCCCGTCACACTCACCAACGCGCGCGTCGTGACCCCCGACGGGGTCCACGAGGGATGGCTGAGGATCGAGAACGGCCGCGTGGCCGAACTCGGGTCGGACGGACCCGTTCCCGGCGGACGCGACCTCGGCGGCGCCTGGGTCGCCCCCGGGCTGGTCGACACCCACGTCCACGGCGGCGCGGGGCACGCGTTCACCGAGGCCGACCCCGAGGGCGTCCGCAGGACGATCGCGTTCAACCGCTCCCGGGGCGTGACCGCGCTGGTGGGCGGCCTCGTCGCGGCCACCCCGGAGGACACCCTCCGCCAGGTGGCGGCGCTGGCCGAGCTGTGCGACGCGGGCGAACTGGCGGGCATCTACCTGGAGGGCCCCTTCATCTCCCGGTCCAGGTGCGGGGCGCACGACCCCGGACTGCTCCGCGACCCGGACACCGCCGAGTTCGACCGCTGGCTCAAGGCCGGGCGGGGGCACGTGCGCATGGTCACGGTGGCTCCGGAACTGCCCGGAGCGCTGGACCTGATCGGCGCGGCGGCCTCCTCCGGGGTGGTGGCCGCGGTGGGGCACACCGAGGCCACCTACGAGCAGACGCTGGCGGCCTTCGACGCGGGGGCGTCGGTGGCCACCCACCTGTACAACGCGATGCGCCCGCTGGGCCACCGCGACCCGGGGCCGATCGCCGCCGCGCTGGGCGACGAGCGCGTGACCGTCGAGCTGATCCTGGACAACGTGCACGTCCACCCGGGCGCGGCCGGGCTGGTGTTCGACGCCGCGGGCGCGGACAGGGTGTCCCTGGTGACGGACGCGATGTCGGCGACGGGCCTGGGCGACGGCGAGTACACGCTGGGCGACCTGCGGGTGCGGGTGAGCGGCGGCGAGGCGCGCCTGGCGGAGAGCGGGACGATCGCCTCCAGCACGATCGTCCTGCCCCAGGCGGTGCGCAACGCCGTGCGGGGCCTGGACGTCGGCGTGCCCGAGGCCGTGCGGTCGGCGTCGTCGGTTCCGGCCGCGGCGCTGGGCCTGGAGGGGGTGGGCCGGATCGAGGCCGGAGGGCGCGCCGACCTCGTCGTGCTCGACGAGGACCTCGGGGTCCGCGAGGTGATGTACGAGGGCGTCTGGGTGGAGTAACGGCGTGTCGTAACCGCGTTACGGACTAGTAATATAACCCTGGGTGACAATGGCGACAGGGCATCGAGGAGAGCCACCACGCTCGACACGAAAGGATCTGCGCCATGGCCGAGTCGAGACAGACGAAGGACGAGCAGCCGACCCGTGTGCCCTCCGAGGAGCACGAGCACCTCGGCAAACTCGCCGCGGAACTGTCCCGCTACGACGTACGGGCGGACGTGGTCGACGAACAGTCGTCGCCGTGCCTGCGCGTGCGCAACCCGTCATCCGCGTGTGCGGTTGAGGACGTGATCTGTGAGCGCCGGGAGCACGACTACGCGTTCATCGCCTCGTTCGGGGTCTACCTCGGCAGTAGCGGGAGCCTCGGCGTCACGGCCCACAAGGTCGCCTGGCTCGTGGGAGCCACCGAGGCGTGACAGCCACGCGGGACGGGTGCGGTGCGACCGGCACCGCACCCGTCCGCGTATCGGCCCGGCGTTCCCATGGAGCTTTACGGCGTAGATTCCTGGAGGCCGTGCAGGGAGCCCGCGCCCCGGCACCCTAGAGTCGTGCCGTCCCCACTCCCTCGACGGAAGGCGAGCCCATGGACTACGTCAAGCTGGGCCGGACCGGACTGGACGTCTCCCGCGTCACCCTCGGGTGCATGAGCTACGGAGACCCCGCCAGGGGCACCCACGACTGGACCCTGGACGAGGAGGCCAGCAGGCCCTTCATCCGCCAGGCGGTCGAGGCGGGCGTCAACTTCTTCGACACCGCCAACACCTACTCGGACGGCAGCAGCGAGGAGATCGTCGGCCGCGCCCTGGCCGAGTACGCCGACCGCGACGAGATCGTGCTGGCCACCAAGGTGTTCGGCCGCACGCGCCCGGGCCCCAACGGCGGCGGGCTCTCGCGCAAGGCGATCCTCACCGAGATCGACCACAGCCTGCGGCGCCTGGGCACCGACTACGTGGACCTCTACCAGATCCACCGCTGGGACCCCACCACGCCGATCGAGGAGACCGTCGAGGCCCTGCACGACGTGGTCAGGGCGGGCAAGGCCCGCTACGTGGGCGCCTCCTCGATGTACGCCTGGCAGTTCGCCAAGGCGCTGCGGGTCGCCGACGTCAACGGCTGGACCAGGTTCGCCACCATGCAGAACCACTACAACCTGCTCTACCGCGAGGAGGAGCGGGAGATGCTGCCCCTGTGCGCGGACGAGGGCGTCGGGGTCATCCCGTGGAGCCCCCTGGCGCGCGGGCGGCTCACCCGCGCGTGGGACGCCGAGACGGAGCGCAGCCGCGGTGACGCGTTCGGCGCGCGGCTGTACGCGGAGGCGGACCG
This sequence comes from Nocardiopsis synnemataformans DSM 44143, assembly GCA_000340945.1. Classification (GTDB taxonomy): domain Bacteria; phylum Actinomycetota; class Actinomycetes; order Streptosporangiales; family Streptosporangiaceae; genus Nocardiopsis; species Nocardiopsis synnemataformans. The sequence goes on from ANAW01000240.1 coordinate 63,791, forward strand.
GTCGATCGCGGACGCCGTCGGCAGGATCGCCGAGGGGCGCGGGGTCCCCCGTGCCCAGGTCGCCCTGGCCTGGGTGTCCCGGAACCCCGCGGTGACCTCGCCGATCATCGGCGCCACCAAGCCGCACCACCTGGACGACGCGATCGCGTCGCTGTCGCTGGAGCTGACCGACGACGAGGTGGAGGGACTGGAGCGCCACTACACGCCGCGCCCGGTCTCCGGCTTCTGACCGCGCGCGGTGACGCGGATCTTGGACTGGCCGTGCGGGCGCTCCTCCCAGTCCTCCATGAACCGGGCCGACAGCCCGTGCTTCTCCGCGAGGGCGACCAGGGTTTCGGTCCGGTAGTAGAAGTCCTCCCGCAGCACCTGGTGCTCGACCCCCTCGGTCCGGTCGTAGGTGAAGTCGAAGAACCCGCCCGGGGCCAGGACCCGCCCGACGTTGGCCAGGCACTCGTCGATCACCTCGACGGGCGAGTGCGAGAACACGCTGTGCGCGTGGACGACGTCGAAGTACCCCTCCGGCAGGAAGGAGAAGGTGAGGTCCCGCGTGATGGTCAGGTGCGGGAGCTTCTCCTGCAACCCGCGTTCGGCCAGCACGCCCTTCGCGGCGATGAGGATGTCCGGGGAGATGTCGATCCCGTAGTAGCCGCCCGGGTCGAGGTAGTCGATCAGCCGCCACCCGGCGCGCAGGTTCCCGCAGCCGATGTCGAGCATCCGGTGCTCCGGTCTGAGACCGTGTTCGACCAGGTAGTCGAACTGCATCCGCCCCAGCGCCAGCCAGCGCTCCTCACTCTGGCTGCCCACCGCCGACCTGGGGTCGCGGGCGGCGTCGGAGGCCATGACCGCCCGGTAGTAGTCCACGTGGTCGCGGTGGGTCAGGCGCAGCTTCAGGTCGCGGGCCGAGCGGCGCACGTACGGCACCACCTTGCCGGGGTTGCGCAGCGCGTAGCGCACCTTGTGGACCAGGGAGGAGCGGTCTGCGTTGAGGGAGGCGGCTGTCTTCTTCGGCATCGGAAGGCTTTCGGTCGAAGGCTCTCGCTCACCCGCGGATACGGGGTCGGGGGGGCAAAGAGGATAACGCTTTCGTCGCGGCCCCGGTTCACCGCCTCGGACCCGACCGTACCCGGGAGGTCACCCGGAGTGCGGTGTCCCGCAGCGGTCAGCCGCAGCCGCGCCGGGCCGCCGCCAGCCGCACGGCGACCCGGAGGAGCCCGACGGCCGCGAGCGCGCCGAGGACCGCACCGACCGCGAACCCGGCCCAGTCGGCGGCGCCCTCCGCCCCGGCGGCCCCGTCCGCCAGCCGCAGGATCGACCAGGTCCCCGCGACCACCGCGACCAGCAGGCAGGCGCCGATGGTCAGCGCGCCCCTCCAGCCCACGAAGTAGCGGCGGCGGCCGGGCGCGGGCGGGGCGGCCAGTTCGGCCGCGGGCCCGGCGGTGGCCGACCCCGGGCGTTTGAAGTAGGCCAGCACCGACCAGTGGCCGCACGGCTCCCACCCCTCGGGGGCCAGGCGCCCGGTGAGGCGCTCGCGGTCGCCCGGGCCGGGGCTGAGCTCCTGGCGGTACTCCCACGTCTGCGGCCGCTCGGGGGCACGGCGGCTGACGAAGCGGCCGAGCCGGTCCACCCGCTCCACCTCCCAGCCCTGGGCGCCCATCGCGGCGAGGCGGGCGGGGCCCTCGAAGGCGTCGGCGGACCAGACCAGCACGTCCGGCTCCGCGGGGTCCCCGTCCCGCGCGTCGGGCGGGGGCGCCAGGGCGTCGGCGAACTCCTCGACCGGGCCGAACTCCTCCTCCGGGTCGGCCCCGCTCTCGGCCGTGTGCGCGGCCAGGTCCTCCAGCAGGATCCGGGACCTGTCCGCGTCCACACCGCGTTCGCCCAGCAGCTCCGCGAGCCGGGTGAGGTAGTCGCTCATCGGATCCCCCCCTCCGCGAGTACCGAGCGCACCGAGGCGTCGAACTCCATCCAGGCCGTGCCCTGTTCGCTCAGAACGGCGCGGCCCTCGTCGGTCAGTACGTAGTAGCGGCGGCCGGGACCCTTCTCGGCCGCCCGGTACTCGGCGGCCACCAGTCCCGCCTCCTCCAGCCGGTTGAGCACGGGGTAGAGCGTCCCGCCACGGATCTTGCCGAACCCGGACTCGTCCAGTCGCCTGGCGATCGCGTAACCGTAGCTCTCGCCCCCGGTCAGACTGGCCAGGACCAGGAGGTCGAGCACCCCCTTGAGCCAGCTCGCGCGGCGGTCCATGCGTGTCTCCCCCTTCATCGGGCACTGCCGACACCGATTGTCCCGGCTTCGCGGCGCCGCGGGGTCACCAGGAGGGAGCGCAGGTCCATCAGCACGTGCAGGAACACGGGCAGCAGCAGGCTGCCGGTGCTCAGGTACAGGCTGGTGAAGCCGAAACCGACCAGGGTGACAAGGAGAACGCCGGTGCGGCCCTGGTAGACGTGGGCGACGGCGAAGACGGCCAGGCTCATCCCGGCGGCGACGACGACGTCCAGCCCCAGGGAGACGCCGAGGGCGATGAGCAGACCGCGGAAGACGACCTCCTCGCACACGCCCGCGGTGACCGAGGCCCCGGCCGCGGCCCAGCGCTCGCGCCGGTCGCGCGGCAGCATCGCGGAGACCGCCCGCTGACCGGCGAGGAGGCGGCGGTCCAGCCCGCTCACCCGCATCAGCACGAGGCCCGCCACGACCGCGACGAGCACGCCGGTCATCGTTCCGAGGGTGTCGGCCATGCCCTCCTCGGGGACCGCGAACCCCACGTCCGCGAAGCGCAGGCCGGGCGAGACGGCCACGGTCAGCAGGACGACCCCGGTGAGCCCCCACCAGACGAGGGCGCTGGCGCCGAACAGCCGCAGCAGCGCTCCGGAGTCGGTGTCGCGCACGCGCTCCAGCCGGGCGTAGGCGCTCCTGCCCCACCACGGTTCGACGGCCAGCAGGTAGAGCACGACCAGCGCGGCCAGGCCCAGGCCGAGGGACGAGAACTCCATGGTCGGGGGGAACGTCATCTCCACACCTCCGTGTTCGTGTTCGCTACCTAGACCATAGAGCTATCTAGTTAGGAATACAACCTAGATAGTGCCACTGGCACGCAAAACGCCCCCGACCCACCACGAACAGGCAGGTCAGGGGCGTATCCGGACACAGGAAAGCGGGCTGCGGCGAGCCGTAGCCCGCGTCAGGAGGTGGGGATCCCCCCACAAAAAAGGAGACGCCCCGCGAGGCGGCCGCAGGCCACCGAGCAGAGTCGTCTCCCGGAAAGACCGCCCCGGCCACAGGCCGAGCGGCCCAGGGGGTCTCCCCAAAGATCATCGCGGGCTGCTGCGAGGAGGCTGAAAGCCTCCGGGCAGCCCGCCTCGTGGCCGACCACACCCCACGAGGCGAAGCCTCACAGCGTCAGCCCACCCCCAACCACAGGGGGGTGCAGAAGCCTCTCCCGAAAAGCGTCATGGACGACAGAGAACCGACCACAACCCACGAGGCGGAGCCTCGCGTCGTAAGGGACCGCCCCGCCGATCACCGCGACCCTGACCACAGGGGGGTACCTCGGGGGGTCCGGGGGGTCTCCCCCCGAAAAGCATCGCGGGCTGCGGCGAACCGGGCGAAGACCGGCGAGCAGCAGCCCGCGCAACACGTGGAGGTGGCGGGAATCGAACCCGCGTCCTTCAGCACCGAGCCAGGGCTTCTCCGGGTGCAGTCCGCGCTGTCGTTCTACTCGGCCTCAGCGCTTGCACGGACACATCGCTGACAGGCCCAGCCACGAAAATGTCCCACTCAGGCCCCGTGGCCTAATCTGAGCGGTGAGTCATCTAGCTGATGCCGGGATCTGGGCCGATGACGAGCCCAGGCCGACAGAGACGCTATCGCTTAGGCAGCGAGAGCGAACTCAGTGCGCTTAGAATTGGCACTTGTGTTTACGCGAATGCAGGATTAACGAGGTCACAAACGCAACCCTCGACCCGCTTCCCCTGGAACGACTACCGAAGTCGAAACCGATCACCCCCTGTGCAGTTTTCACGGCCTCCCCGCCAGGCGGGGCGACCGACAAGCGAGCGGCGAACGCTCGCGCGTCCGTCACTCTACCTGTTGAACAGCACGGGGGCCAAGCTGATTCCCGGTCGCGGAGGGGAATCCGCGACCGCCGCCGGGCCCGGGCAGGGAGAAACCCCCGCGGGCGCGGACGCAAGAGGTGGTCGACGCGGCCCGCGGGGGCGGTCGGCAGGGTCGGGCCGACCTTGGGAAACGACAGGATCTCCCCCGAGATGAGGTCCTGTCCCTCACTGGTCCGCTACCCCCTGTCGCGGCCCAGTCATAGGGGAAGACGCGGGCGGGCCCCCGGGGGGTTGCCCGGGGGCCCGCTCTTTGCCGGGTTCTGTCCTGTCCGGAGGGAACGGTGACCGCAGCCGCCGCCGACCGGTCGGCCCTACCAGCCGGTCTCCTCCGTGCCCGTCAGGTCGGCCTGGTTGGTCGGCCCCGTCTGCGTCGGTCCCGTCTGCTCCGAGGGGAGGCCCACACCCTCGCCGGTCGTGGCCCCGTCGGGCACCTGCTCACCGGCTCCGGGTCCGACGGGCGCCTCCTCGGGCACCCCGTTGGCCATCCCGTTGAGGAAGGAGCCCGCGGCGTTCACCGCGTGCTGCGACACCAGCGTCGTCGCCGGGTCCGCCTCGGCCAGGACGGCGAAGGCCACGTCGTCCTTGTAGCCGACGAACCAGTGCAGCGAGGTGTCGCCCTGTTCCACGCGGGCCGCCTGCCCGTGGACCTCTCCCCCGGTGGCGAGGAGCTCGGGCATGCGGTTGATCACCGCGTCGCGCAGCCCGGTGCGGACCACCTCCAGGTGGGCGCTGTCCAGGGAGGCGGCCCCGATCGGGTCCGGTCCCTCCTCGGGCACCAGGGTCGGCGCGTTCCACGTGCCGTCCGCGACCGCGGCCGCGACCAGGGCCATGGACAGCGGACTGACCCGCACGCCGTGCTCGCCGATCATGGCCGCGGCCACGTTCTCCTCGCCGTCCTCCACGGCCACCGAGCCGGAGGAGGCCGGGACGGGCAGCTGCCACTCGGCGCCGATGCCCATCCGTCCGGCGGTCTCGGCGATCGCCTCCGGCCCCACCTCGGCGCCCAGGCCCGCGAACCCGACGTTGCAGCTGAAGGTGATGTTGCGGGCCAGCGTGGGCTGGTCGAGCAGGGCCCCGCCGCCCGGGTTGACGAAGGTGCGCCCGCCGATCTCCGCGGAGTAGCCGCAGGGCACCTCGCTCTCGGGGGTGGCCGCGCCCGACTCCAGGGCGGCCAGGCCGGTGACCATGCCGAAGGTGCTGCCCGGCAGGTAGGAGCCGGTGAAGGCGTTGTCGTCCGCGGTGCTGCCCGAGGCGCTGGCGGCGGCCAGGACCTCGCCGCTGCCGGTGTCGACCGCCACCAGGTAGCCGCTGCCCGGCACCATGTCCAGCGCGTTCTCGGCGGCCCGCTGCACGTCCAGGTCCAGGGTGGTGTCGATGGCCCCGCTGAGCGAGCCCTCCCACGCCTCCAGGACGTCGGTGATCTGCCCGTCCTGGTCCAGGGAGACCACCTGGGTGGTGCCCGAACCGGCCAGCTCGTGCTGGAAGATGTTCTGGAGCCCGTTCAGGCCGACGGTGTCGCCCGCCTGGTAGGAGCCGGGCACGCGGGAGGAGACCCGGTGCTCGGCGGTGCCGGCGACCTCGCCCAGCAGGAACGGCGACACCGAGGGCGTCAGGTTGACCTGGACCTCCTGGGTGTCCACCCCGGAGATCCGCGAGGCCTCGTCCAGCAGCGTCTCGTCCACGCTGGAGCCGCGCATGAGCACCAGCGGCTGGAACTGCTCGGGCGGCGCGGAGCGCACCCGGTTCAGGAGCGGGTCGGGGTCCTCGTCGAGGAGTTCGGCGAGCTGGGTGACCCCGGCCTCCTTGTCCTCCATGTCCGCGGGGTAGACGCCGAAGGCCGTCACGCTGTCCGCGGTGACCAGCGGCTCTCCCTCGCGGTCGAGGATCTGGCCGCGCTCCTGGCTCTCGTAGCTGACCGCGAGGCGCTCCTCCTCGCTCAGGTCGGGGTGCAGCACGCTCGTGGACCAGGAGATGCGCCAGCCGTCGGGGCCCCACTCCAGGGGCATGCGCCCGGTGTAGCTCCAGGTCGGGTCGCCGATGCCGAGGTCGGCGTTGACGCCGAACTCGGCCTGGGCCGACTCGCCCTCGCGGGAGATGGGTCCGAGCTGGAACCGCAGGGAGGCCAGGTCGAGCTGCTCGCGCATGTCCGTGAGGGCCGCGGACACCTGTGCGGGGTCGCCGTCGGTGTAGGCGGCGGCGGTCTCGTGGTCGCCGTCCTGCCAGGCGAGCAGGAAGGACCTGACCGCCACCTCGGGACTGGGGTGCGGTGTGCACGCGACCAGGGCGGCGGCGAGGAGCAGGCCGCTGCCGGCGGCCGTGATCCGGCCGAGGGGACGGGGGGACACCGTGTGTGTTCCTTTCGGGTGCCTCATCGACGGCGGCGGATCGCGCGTTCCATGTCGCGCTTCGCCTCGCGCTCGGCGATGTCGTGGCGCTTGTCGTACTCACGCTTACCGCGGGCCAGAGCGATCTCCACCTTGGCGCGCCCGTCACTGAAGTACAGGGACAGCGGGACGAGCGTGCGGCCGGGTTCCCGGGTCTTGCCGATCAGCCGGGAGATCTGCTCGCGGTGCAGGAGTAGCTTACGCGATCGCCGGGCGGCGTGGTTGGTCCACGTCCCCTGGGAGTACTCGGGGATGTGGACGTTCTCCAGCCACACCTCGCCGTCGTTGATGTGCGCGAAGCCGTCCACGAGCGAGGCACGGCCCTGCCGCAGCGACTTGACCTCGGTACCGGTGAGGACGAGGCCCGCCTCGTAGGTCTCGTCGATGTGGTAGTCGTGCCGGGCCCGGCGGTTCTGCGCGATGAGCTTGCGCCCGGTCTCCCGTGCCACAGGTGTGTCCCTTCATACGTCCGGGGGGCACGTGGCCCCCCGGTGTCGAATCCTCCCCGCCCCAGGCGGCCGCGTCAGACCTTGAGGTAGCGGCGCAGGGTGAGGAACGAGGTGATGGTGCACAGCAGGATGCCGAGGATCATCGAGACGCCGATGACGTACATCAGCGAACCCGCGCCCAGTGCCACGTCGAACTGGAACCATTCCTCGATCTGCGTGAGCAGGGTGTAGCGGGTGGCCACGATGAAGCCGGAGGCGATCAGACCGCCGATGAGGCCGGCGACCGCGCCCTCCAGCAGGAACGGCAGCTGGATGTAGAAGTTCGACGCGCCGACCAGCCGCATGATGCCGGTCTCGCGGCGGCGGCTGTAGGCCGACAGCCGGATGGTGTTGCCGATCAGCAGCGCGGCGGCGGCCAGCTGGACCCCCGCGAGCACCAGGGCGGCCGCGCGCAGGCCGTCCAGCAGCCCGAAGAACTGCTCCAGCACGATCTCGTCGTCGGAGACGCTGTCGACGCCCGGAGCGCCCTCCACCGCGGAGCGCACGGTCTGGTAATGGGAGGGGTCGGTGAGCTGCACCCGGTAGTTGTCCGGGATGTCACCCTCCTGCGCGGCGTTGGCCAGCGCCTCGTTGGAGGGGCCCAGCCGGTCCTGGAAGTCCTGCCAGGCCTCGGCCGAGGTGAGGTAGGTGTACTCCTGCACCTGGGCCAGGCCGTCGAGGGTCTGCTCCAGCGCCTGGCGGTCCTCGTCGGTGGCCGGACCGTTCTCCTGGCAGGTCGTGGTGGGCGAGATCTCGGTGCACATGTAGACGGTGAGCGTGATCCGCTCGTCCCAGTAGGTGCGCATCTCGGAGACCTGCTGGTTGACCAGTAGACCGGCGCCGAAAAGAGTCAGTGAGATGGCCACCGTCGTGATGACCGCGATGGTCATCGTCAGGTTTCGGCGAAGGCCGATCCACGTCTCGGAGAGAACGAATTGTGCTCGCATGATCTGTTAAAGGTCCATCCTTCGGGGCTTCGCCGCGCCGGTCCTCGCAGCGGGAGGTCAGTACGCCTGGCCGTAGACGCCGCGCGTCTGGTCGCGCACTACCAAGCCCTCTTCAAGCTCGATCACGCGCTTGCGCATCGAGTCGACGATGGCGGCGTCGTGGGTCGCCATGACGACGGTGGTGCCCGTGCGGTTGATTCGGTCCAGCACCTTCATGATGCCGATGGAGGTCGCGGGGTCGATGTTGCCCGTGGGCTCGTCGGCCAGCAGGATCTGGGGGCGGTTGACGAACGCGCGGGCGATGGCCACGCGCTGCTGCTCACCGCCGGAGAGTTCGTTGGGCATCCGCCCGGCCTTGCCCTCCAGGCCGACGAGCTCGACGACCTCGGGGACGACCTTGCGGATGAAGCGGCGGGGCTTGCCGATGACCTCCAGCGCGAAGGCGACGTTCTCGAAGACGTTCTTGTTCGGCAGCAGGCGGAAGTCCTGGAAGACGCAGCCGATACGGCGGCGCAGGTGGGGGACCTTCCAGTTGGACAGGCGCGCCAGGTCCTTGCCGGCGACGTGCACACGTCCCTTGTCGGGCTTCTCCTCCTTGAGGACCAAGCGGAGGAAGGTCGACTTGCCGGAGCCGGACGGGCCGACCAGGAAGACGAACTCGCCCTTGTCTACGTCAATGGAAACGCCGTCGAGCGCGGGGCGCTTCTGGGTCGGGTAGACCTTGGTGACGTTATCGAAGTGGATCACAGGCGCATCACAAGGTTCTCGAAGGTATGGGCACCCGCAGTGGAGGGCACTCCGCGCGGGATCGTACCGGCCACATGGCCAACCGACAGTGTAGAGGGGGGAGCGGCCCGGATTGTCCCGGTCGCCTCACACCCGAAGATCAGTGCACCATCGGACAACAGCCTCGAGCATATCGGAGGCGTCAACCGATGATAACGTTCACATATAGCAGTTTCGGTAAAACTGCGGAGACGTGATCATCACCATTGGGACACAACGTCCACATGCGTCCCGCCTACTCACGCCGGGTGCCACCACTGCGACCGGGCGTGTCCACGGCCCCCGCCGGGCGCTCCCGCCGGAACCGGCCGGGCGCCGGGGCCCTCCCCCGCGGCGGAGCCGCCGGGGAGAGGCGTCCCTAGGCGTCCTCGGAGCGCTCGCGGCTGCGCATCCAGCGGATCTCGGCGTCGATGAACTCGTCGATGTCCCCGTCCAGCACACCCGAGGTGTTGCCGGTCTCGGCGCCGGTGCGCACGTCCTTGACGCTCTGGTACGGGTGCAGGACGTAGTTGCGCATCTGGGTGCCCCAGCTGCTCACCGAGTCGCCGCGGATCTCGTCCAGCGCCGCCTGCTCCTCCTCGCGCTTGCGCACCAGCAGCTTGGCCTGGAGCATCGACATGGCCGTGGCCTTGTTCTGCAGCTGCGACCGCTCGTTCTGGCAGGACACCACGATGCCGGTCGGCAGGTGGGTGATGCGCACCGCCGAGTCGGTGGTGTTGACGCCCTGGCCGCCGGGGCCGCTGGAGCGGTACACGTCCACCCGCAGGTCGCCGTCGTCGATCTCGATGTGGTCGCTCTGCTCCACCACCGGGACGACGTCCACGCCCGCGAACGAGGTCTGGCGCCGGTTCTGGTTGTCGAACGGCGAGATGCGCACCAGGCGGTGCGTGCCGTGCTCACCGCGCAGGGTGCCGTAGGCGAACGGGGTCTTGACCGCGAAGGAGGTGGACTTGATGCCCGCCTCCTCGGCGTAGGAGGTCTCGTAGATGTCGGTGGGGTAGCCGTGCCGCTCGGCCCAGCGCAGGTACATGCGCTGGAGCATCTGCGCCCAGTCCGCGGCGTCCACGCCGCCCGCCTGGGAGTTGATCGTGACGATGGCCTCGCGCTCGTCGTGCGGACCGTTGAGGAGGGTGCGCACCTCCAGCTCGCCGATCTCCTTGCGCAGCTGGTCGAGTTCGCGGTCGGCCTCGGCCTTGGTGTCGGCGTCGTCCTCGCCCTCGGCCAGCTCGTAGAGCACGCCGAGGTCGTCGAGCCGCTGGCTGATGCCGTTGACCTTGTTGACCATGGACTCCAGGCTGGAGAGCTGGCGCGTCACCTTCTGCGCGTTGTCCTGGTCGGCCCACAGTTCGGGGTCCGCGGACTGCTCGCGCAGCTCGGCGATCTGCGTGTGCATGGCCTCCAGGTCCAACACGGCGCTGACGCTCGCCAGGGTCGCCGCGAGGTCCTTGATCTTCTCTGCTGGGTCCAGTTCTGCCACGGACCCCAGTGTAGGCCCCAAAGAGGGGCGGGCTCCCCGCGCGCACCGGCGCGGGGAGCCCGTCGGGGCCGCCCGGGGGGCCAGAGCCCGGGCGGGCCGGTCCCCCGGGCGCTAGCCGACCAGGCCGCGGAAGGACCGCAGCGCCACGGACAGCGTGGCCAGGTCGAAGCGCTCGTTCTCCTGGATCTCCGACAGCGTGATCCCCGCGCGCTGCACACGGTCGCGGTTCTGGTCGATCCACGCGGCGATCAGCTCGGAGGGCTCCTGCGCCGGGCCGCTCTCCAGCACCCGCGCGGTCAGGTCGGCGTGCGCCGCGTACAGGTCGTCCCGCAGCGAGGAGCGCGCCGTCGTCACCCACCGGTCGTCGCGCGGCAGGTCGATGATGCGCTCGCGCCACCAGCTGATGTTGAGCCGGTCGGCCAGCTCGAAGTAGAGCTCGGCGACCTTCTCCACCGGACGCCCGGTGCGCTGGGCGATCTCCACCAGGTCCAGCGTGGAGTACGCGGGCACCATCACGGCCACCTGATCGGCCAGCTCGGTCGGCACGCCCATCGACGTGTAGCGGTCGCGGCGCTCGACGAAGGCCTCGCGGTCGCGGCCCCGCAGCAGCTGGACCAGCTGCGGCAGCACCTCGCCCACGCCCTCGGCGAAGTAGCCGATCTCGCTGCTGATGTCGAAGGGGAAGGTGCGGTTGCGCAGCAGCCACCGGGCGGAGCGCTCGGCGAGCTTGCGCGCCTCCAGCAGCAGGACGAGCTGGCTGTCCATCGAGATCTCGTGGTCCAGCTCCTCCAGCCTGTTCCAGAACCGGCGCAGCCCCAGCACGTCCTGCACCACCAGGTAGGCGCGGGCGATGTCAGCGGAACTGGAGCCCAGCTCCTCGTTGAGCCGGAACGCGAAGGTCAGACCGGAGCGGTTGACCATCTGGTTGACGACCTGGTTGACGATGATCTCCCGGCGCAGCGGGTGGGACTGCACGCCCTCGGCGAAGCGCTCCGACCGCAGGGGCGTCGGGAAGTACGAGGTCAGGGTGTCGGCCAGGTAGGGGTCCTCGGACAGGTCGGACAGGTCGAGCTGGTCCTTGAGGCTGATCTTGGTGTACGACAGCAGGGTGGCGAACTCCGGGCTGGTCAGGCCCCTGCCCGCCGCGCGCCGCTCCGCGATCGTCTTGTCGGAGGGCAGGTCCTCCTGCTTGCGCTTGAGCACCCTGGTGCGCTCCAGGTGGCGCATGTACCGGCCGTGGACGTGCAGCATCTGGCCGTCCTGCTTGCGCGAGGCGGCCAGCACGGTGTTCTGCGCGTCGTTGTTGTCCAGGACCAGCTCGGCGACCTCGTCGGTCATGTCGATGAACAGCTGGTCGCGGTCGGCCTTGTCCAGCTTGCCCGACCGCACCTCGCGGTCCAGCATGATCTTGATGTTGACCTCGTGGTCGGAGGTGTCCACACCGGCGGAGTTGTCGATGAAGTCGGTGTTGACCCGGCCGCCCGCGCGGGCGAACTCGATCCGCGCGTCCTGGGTCAGGCCCAGGTTGCCGCCCTCGCCGACCACCTTGACGCGCAACTCGGTGGCGTCCACGCGCAGCTGGTCGTTGGCCTTGTCGCCCGCGTCGGCGTGCGTCTCGGTGCTCGCCTTGACGTAGGTGCCGATGCCGCCGTTCCACAGCAGGTCGACGGGGGAGGCGAGCACGCACCGGATCAGCTCGTCCGGCGTGAGGCTCCGCACCCCCTCCTCGATACCGAGCGCCTCGCGCACCTGCGGCGTGATCGGCACGGACTTGGCCGTGCGCGGGTGCACGCCGCCGCCCTCGGAGATGAGCTTGGGGTCGTAGTCCTCCCACGTGCTGCGGGGGAGGTCGAAGACGCGCTTGCGCTCCTCCCAGGAGGTGTGCGGGTCGGGGTCGGGGTCGAGGAAGACGTGGCGGTGGTCGAAGGCCGCGATCAGCCGGATCTGCCGGGAGAGCAGCATGCCGTTGCCGAACACGTCGCCGGACATGTCTCCGATGCCGACGACGGTGAACGGGTCCTCCTGCACGTTCACCCCCATCTCGCGGAAGTGGAACCGGACCGACTCCCAGGCTCCGCGCGCGGTGATGCCCATGGCCTTGTGGTCGTAGCCGACCGAGCCGCCGGAGGCGAAGGCGTCGCCGAGCCAGAAGCCGCGCTCGGTGGAGATGGCGTTGGCGGTGTCGGAGAAGGTCGCGGTGCCCTTGTCGGCGGCGACCACGAGGTAGGAGTCGTCGCCGTCGTGCAGGACGGTGCGCTCGGGGTGCACGGTCTCGCCGTCCACGAGGTTGTCGGTGACGTCGAGCAGGCCGCTGATGAACTGCTTGTAGCAGGCCACGACCTCGGCCATCACCTCGTCGCGGGTGCCGTTCTGGGGCAGCCGCTTGCACACGAAGCCGCCCTTGGCGCCGCTGGGGACGATGACGGAGTTCTTGACCATCTGGGCCTTGACCAGGCCCAGGATCTCGGTGCGGAAGTCCTCGAAGCGGTCCGACCAGCGCAGTCCGCCGCGCGCGACCGCGCCGAAGCGCAGGTGCACGCCCTCCACGCGCGGGGAGTAGACGTACATCTCGAACCGGGGCCGCGGGTGGGGCAGGTCCGGGATCTCCTGCGGGTCGAGTTTGAGCACCAGGTAGGGGTGGCCCTGGTAGTGGTTGGTGCGCAGGGTGGCGCGGATGGCCGCCAGGAACGAGCGCAGGATGCGGTCGTGGTCCAGGCTGGCCACGGCCTCCAGCTCGCCCTCGACCTTGCGGACGAGGACGTCGGCGCGCTCGTCGCGGCCCTCGCCGGGCTGGTCGGGGTCGAAGCGGGTCTCGAACAGCTCGACCAGCAGGTTGGCGATCCCGACGTTGGCCACCAGCACGTCGGCCAGGTACTCGGGGGTGAACGTGGACCCGGTCTGGCGCAGGTACTTGGCGTAGGCGCGCAGCACGGTGAGCTGGCGCCAGTCGAGGCCGGCCCGCACCACCAGGGCGTTGAACCGGTCGCTCTCGCCCAGGTCGCGCCAGGAGGCGTCGAAGGCCTCCTCGAACAGGCACTTGAGGCGCTCGGGCGCCAGGTCGGACTCGGGGATCGGGCCGAGGCCGAAGTCGTAGATCCACACCCGGCCCACGTCCCGGACGGTGACGTCGTAGGGCCACTCGTCGACGACCTCCACGCCCAGGTTCTCCAGGACGGGCAGGACGCGCGAGAGCGAGATGGGCTCGCCGATCCGGTAGAGGCGGAACCGCCAGCAGCCGGGGTCGGCGTCCTCGCGCTGGTACAGGATCGCGGAGAACTCGCCGTGGCGCCGCTCGGGGTCGGTGCGCGAGAGGAGCTTCTCCAGCTCGCGGATGTCGCCCGCCGCGGTGGCGGGGCTGTTGTCGACCTTGTAGGCCTCGGTGAGGCCGCCCGAGTAGCGCTCCTTGAACTCGGTGGCGCGCACGGGGCCGAAGGCCGAGGCGAGGGCGTCGTCGAGGTCCAGGTCCCAGGAGCGGGCCGCCTCGCGGACCTTCTCCTCCAGGGCGACCTGGTCGATGTCGGCGAGGGTGTGCCCGTGCTGGGCGCGGGCCACCAGGTACAGGCGGGCCAGCGGGGCGGAGCCGATGAGCACGTTGTGGTCCATCGTGGCGCCGTGGAAGGCCTCGGCGAGGACCTTCTGGATGTCCAGGCGCACCCGGGTGCTGTACTGGTCGCGCGGCATGTACACGAAGCAGGACATGTACCGGCCGCCGTAGGGGTCGCGGCGCATGAACAGCTTGGTGCCGCGCCGGTCGCGCAGGCGCAGGACGCCGCGGACGATGTTGTACAGCTCGCCCACGGGGATCTGGAGGAGCTCCTCGCGGGGGAAGGTCTCCAGCAGCTCGATGAGGTCCTTGCCGTCGTAGCTGTCGGCCTCGAACCCGGCCAGGGCCAGCACCTCGGCCTGCTTGCGGCGCATGATGGGGATCTGGGCGATGCTGGTGGTGCTGGCCTGCGAGGTGAACAGGCCGAGGAACCGGCGCTCGCCGACGATGTTGCCCTGGGCGTCGAACTTCTTGACGCCGATGTAGTCCAGGTACTTGGGCCGGTGGACCGTGGCGCGCGAGTTGGCCTTGGTCAGGACCAGGATGTAGGGCTCGCGGGCCTTGCCGCGGATCTCGGGGGGCAGGGCGGCGAAGCTGGTGGAGGCGGGCGAGTCCATGCGCAGGACGCCCAGGCCCGATCCGGGCTCGGGGCGCAGGGAGTCGTCGCCGTTCTCGTCGGTGACCAGGGTGTACTCGCGGTAGCCCATGAAGGTGAAGTGGCGTCCCGCGGCCCAGCGCAGGAAGTCGACGCTCTCACCGATCTCGCGCGGGTCCACTCCCCCGGCCACGAGCCGGTCGGGGTAGGCCGCCAGCTCGTCGGCGATCCGGATGGCCCGGTCGCTCATCTTGCCGGCGTCCTCGTCCACGTAGCGCACGTCGGCCAGGACGGACTCGACCCGGGCGGTGATCTCCCGCAGGCGCTCGGGGTCGGGCTGCGGGTCGATCTCGATGTGCATCCAGGACTCGTCGATGGGCAGCAGGCCATCGCCGCCGATCTCCGGGTGCACCCTGACCAGGCGGCCCTCCAGGTCGCGGCCGACGGTCATCTGGGGGTGGATGATCAGCCGGACCCCGGCACCGAGTTCGCCGAGGGCCATGGTGACGGAGGAGACGAGGAAGGGGGCGTTGTCGGTGACGATCTCCACGACGCCGGTCTGCTGGTCCCAGCCGTCGCGCGCGGCGTCGGGGGTGTAGACGCGGACCTTGGCCCGTCCGGCGGCGCGCTGGGCGCCGAAGGAGCGGTGGGCCTCGGCCGCGCCGCAGATCTGCTCGGGGGAACGGCCGCTGATCTCCTCGGGGTCCGTGTGCCGGTAGTACACGGGGAGGAAGCGGCGGACGGCGTCGGCCTCCTCGGGGCTGATGCGCGCCCCGGGGGACCACTTGGCTGCCGCCTCACTGAGCAGCTTCTGGAGCTGGACGTCGGATTGCCCGGACATAGGGATCTCTCACTCCTTTGTGAGCAACGTCGCACGAGTGCTGGCAGAACGACCGGTCATATGACCTGTGAACTTCTGGGCCACTGCGTGATTCGGTGTGAACTCCCTGGGCCGCAAGGAGCCCACGACCGTGGTGGTTGGGATTGGGGTCGCGGGGCGCCGGACCTCGTTGTCCCCGCCCCGCCCGGTGCCAAGGCTACTGGCTTTCGGGCCCGGGGGCAGGACCAACACCGTTACAGGGTGGTTGCGGAGTGTTAGAAACAGATTGCGGTGATCGGTTACTGCGTACACGGGCCACCACCTACCCCCGGACAGGGGGGACATGTCGTCACCGGGTCGTCGCCTGGTGGACCGCGGTCATCACGGCCCGGGGGTCGGTCAGGTCGGGCAGGACGACGACCGCTCCGACCTCGCGCAGCTGGCTCTCCGTGGTCGAGCCGTTGAGCACCGCGACCGGGGTCGCGCCGCCGATCACGGCGGCGCGCACGTCCGGGGCGGAGTCGGTGATGAAGACCGTCTCCTCCTCGGGGTAGACCCGGCCGCCCTCGCCCGCGGCGTGCAGGCGGATGGACTGGATGAGGCTGGACTTGGGGTAGTTGACCGACCCGTAGCCGCCGATGGCCAGGTTGAGGTAGGTGTCCAGGCCGAAGGCGACCAGCTTGGCCGTGGCGTTGGCGCGGGTGCTGCCGCTGACCACCGTCTGGACGGTGTCGGGCATGGAGGCCACCGCCGCCAGCGAGGCCGCGGCGCCGGGCATGACGCGGCCCTTGGAGAGCAGCTCCTCGGAGCGCCTGCCGAAGGACTCCTCCAGCGCGTCGAGGAACTCGCCCAGGGAGCTGGTGTCGGGTTCGACGTCGACGTAGTTGCGGGCGCAGAACTCGAAGAACATCTCCGAGTCGGTCCGGCCCGCCGACGAGGTCAGGTAGACGAGGGGCTCACCGGTGACCTTCTCGAAGGCCTCGGCGTAGGCCGCCCTCGTCACCCGTCCCACGTCGAGGAGGGTGAGGTCGATGTTCCATAGCACCAGGCGGCTGATGGCGAACTCCTCGGGACGCGACGGGGGTGGGGTCCCCTCCATCTTGCCGTATGGGCGCACAAGGGCGGAAACCTCCGTCCAGGTCCGGCCAGGAGGGTGTGTGGTCGCGCTGGTCTCAGCCGGTGGGGGGTGGGCGTGCACGGTCGTACTCACCTCAGCTTGGTGGGGGTTTGGTTTTAATGCTTTTGGTGGTTGGGGGTGTGTGGTCGTGCTCAGCTCAGCCTGTGGGGGGTTTGAAGTCCAGCCCCGTGGTGGTTGAAGGTGCACGTACGCGCCTTCCTCAACCCGTGGGGGTTGTTGAGGGTGCGCTTTCGTGCTCGCGTCAGCCGGTGGGGGTTTTGAAGCCCGACCCGAGGGGGGTTTGAAGCCTGACCCGAGAGGGGTTTGAACCTCAACCCGAGGGGGGTTT
>ANAW01000241.1:0-3384 GCA_000340945.1 Nocardiopsis synnemataformans DSM 44143
GCCCTGGATGTCGTGCAGGTCGCTGGCGAAGCGCATGCGCTCCTGGGCCACGGCCAGCTCCGCCTCGCGCTCACGCGCCGCCGCCAACTCCGCGATGAGGTCGTGCATCGCGTGGACGAGGATCGTGAGCACGACCCCTCCCAGGGCGACGCCCACCGAGGCGACCACGTGCTGCAGCAGGAAGTCGATCACGCCGTCGCGTGACACCACCAGTTTCGCCGTGAGCCCGGCGGCGGCGAAGGCGAGCAGCCCGGCGGTCGCCGCCCGCTGGTGGCGCGGCAGTTCGAGGATGATGATGGTGGCCACGATGGCGAACCCGTAGGCGGGCATGGAGACGTCCACCAGGAGCATTCCGAGCAGCCACAGGGCAGCGGTGACGCCCAGACCGGCGAGCGCGGCCCGGGAGAGGCGGCCCACGTGCCACCGGCTGACGACCAGCAGGGTCACGGCCAGGCTCACGGCCATGAGGAGCGCGTCCTGCCATGAGGTGGCGTTCACCGCCACCAGCAGCGCCCCGACGGCGGAGATCGCGCCGGACACGAGGTCCACGTGGAGCTTGCGCAGCCGTCCCTGCGTCTCCTCGGTCTCCTCCGACGTCATGCGTGCCCCTTCCAGGTTCGTGTCCACCACCGCGCACGGTCCTTCGCCCCGGGCGCTCCCGCCCTCGGAGCGGCGGCCGGCCCGGGCCGCGGGGGAGGGGGCCGGGCGGAGCGCGGGCGTGTCAGCCGCCTCGGACGCGGGCGAGGACCGCGTCAGGGCGGGGGCGCTCCGCGCGACCGGGCGCCGGGCGCGCCCCCAGTATTCCTCCGGCTCCGCCGCGTGCACCAGTGACGCCGCGTCATGACCTGACCCCGACAAACGTCACGGCCGGTTGGTGACGTGGTCCCACTGCCCCCGGAGCGCGACGACGGCTGCAATGGACACCTGTCCCCCGCACGCTGACCGATCGCCGCGAAGACCCTCTGGAGTCCGCCACCATGACGACCGATCGTGACGAAGGCCCATCCGCTCTCCCCGGTGCCGAAGAGCCGCCAGCCGTCCCGGGTGCCGAAGATCCGCCCACCTTCCCCGGTGCCGAAGCCCCGACCGCCGCCGCCCCCGACACCCGGACTCCGGCGCGTTCGACGCCGGTCGCCGAACGCGCCCTCGCCCCCGACCTCGCCCGCGGCATGATGCTGCTGCTGATCGCGCTGGCCCACGTGCCGTGGTTCCTGTACCACGCGCCCACCGGCCTGGCCATGCTGCACCCCGTCGACGGGAACCTCGCGGACAGGATCGCGCAGGTCATGACGATCGTCGTCGTGGACGCCCGGACGCACACGATGTTCGGCTTCCTCTTCGCCTACGGGATCGGGCAGATGTACCGCCGACAGAAGTCGCGCGGCACCAGTGAGAAGGAAGCGCGCGGGCTCCTGCGCAGGCGCCACCTGTGGATGCTCGCCTTCGGCGCGGTGCACGCCGCCCTGCTGTGGCAGGGCGACATCCTGGGCACCTACGGCCTGATCGGGCTCGTCATGGTGCCGCTGTTCCTCAACCGCAGCGACCGCACCCTCAAGATCTGGCTGTCCGTCCTACTGGCCCTGGGCGCCCTGGTCACCCTCGCCTCGGTGGTCTCGGTCCTCCTGGCGCCGGACGCGGTGTCCACGGCCGCGGCGACCGACATGCAGAGGGCCAGCATCGCCGAGACGAGCTACCTGCTCTCCGCCGTGTTCCGCCTCCCCGCCTGGTTCTTCGGGCTGTTCTCGGGCCTGTTCACCCTCGCCCTGCCGACGGTGTTCCTGATCGGCGTGCTCGCGGCGCGGCACCGGTTCCTGGAGGACCCGGCGCGGCACCTGACACTGCTGCGCCGGGTCGCGGTCCTGGGCATCTCCGTGGGGTGGATCGCCGGTGCGGTGCTGGGCCTCCAGCACGTGGGCGTCCTGGACGCCACCCACATCTCGGCGGTCTCCTCGGTGCACTTCTACACCGGGATCTTCACCGGAGTGGGCTACGCCGCGCTCTTCGGGCTCGTCGCGCACCGGCTCTCCGCCCGGGGGACCCAGCGGTCCCTGCCGGTCCGGGCGCTGGTGTCCCTGGGGAGGCGCTCCCTGAGCGGCTACCTCGCACAGTCGGTGGCCTTCGCCCCGTTCCTGGCCGCCTGGGGCCTGGGCCTGGGCGTGTACCTGTCCAGCTGGTCGGCGGTGCTGGTGGCCGTGGGCACCTGGCTGCTGACCGTCGTGGCGGCGTTCCTGCTCGACCGTGCGGGCAGGCGCGGACCGGCGGAGGTCCTGCTGCGCGGGCTGACCTACCGCAGGGCGGCCCGGCAGAGCCCGCGGAGCCCGGTCGCGTCCGCCTCCGGCCAGGCGCGGGGCCGGTGACCGTCCCCGGCATGACGTTTCCCGGGTCCGACTCATGACGCGGTGTCACTGGTGGCATCCCGCGACCGGGAGAACGCTGAGAGACAGGTTCCACCCGACGCCGGGGAGCTCCGGACGCACGTGAGGGCACAGCCCCTCCGGTCCGCGGCCCACCCCGCGTCACCGAACACCAACGAGAGGTAACGACATGGCACTGCCCGACCTGATCTCGGTCGAGGACCTCTTCGACGCGCCGGAGCGCGCCGGAGCGGCGATCTCGCCGGACGGCACCCGGATCGCCTACCTGGCGCCGTGGAGGAACCGGCTCAACGTCTGGGTCGAAGACCTCGGCTCCGGCTCCGAGCCCCGCTGCGTGACCGCCGACGAGACCCGCAGCGTGATGAGCTACCAGTGGACCGACGACCCGCGCTGGCTGCTCTACCTCCAGGACAGCGGCGGTGACGAGAACTGGCACTTGTTCCGGGTCGACCTGGACGCCCCCGAGCCCACGGCGGTCGACCTGACCCCCTTCCCCGGCGCCCGGGTCATCAGCTTCGAGCCGTCCAGGGGACGGCCGGGGAAGCTGACCGTCTCGCTCAACGCCCGCGACGCCGCCGAGTTCGACCTGCACGAGCTGGACGTGGCCACCGGCGAGCTCACCCTGCTGGCCCGGAGCTCCGGCGTGGGGGAGGCCTGGTTCCAGGGCCGCGAGGGCGAGCTGTTCACCACTTCGCTGAACTCTGACGGCGACCTAGAGGTCTCCCGCCGCGACCCCGCGACGGGAGAGCCGCACCCCGTCCTGGTCCAGGAGGGCGCCGACCACCCGCTGAGCGTCTTCCCGTCGCAGGTCACACCGGACGGCACCGGGATGTGGGTCGGCTCCAGCCGGGGCACCGACCGCACCCGCCTGGTGCGCGTCGACCTGACCACCGGCGAGGAGACCGAGGTCGACAGCCACCCGACCTTCGACATCGACACGCGAGCGCAGGTCTTCCCCACCCTTCCCGAGCCGCTGATCCGGGACCGGCGGGGGGGGCTGCCGGGGGGG
>ANAW01000242.1:0-21561 GCA_000340945.1 Nocardiopsis synnemataformans DSM 44143
GCGGGGCGAGCTGCTGGGGGTGCGCTACCTCGGTGAGCGCCAGGTCGTCCACGCCCTGGACCCGCACTTCGCCGAGGTGCTGGCGAACCTGGAGAAGCTGTCCGAGGGCGACCTGGCCGCGGTGTCCTGCGACGACAGCGGACAGCGGTGGGTCGTGAGCTTCACCCACGACCGCGACCCGGGCGCGACCTGGTTCTACGACCACGCCAGCGGCCGGTCCCGGCTGCTGTTCCGCCCCCATCCCCACTTCGACCCCGACGCGATGGCCCCCATGCGGCCGGTCACGATTCCCGCCCGGGACGGGTTGGCACTGCCCTCCTACCTGACCCTGCCGGTGGGCGTTGAGCCCGAGAACCTGCCGATGGTGCTGATGGTGCACGGCGGTCCGTGGGCCCGCGACACCTGGGGGTTCAACAAGTCCGTGCAGCTGCTGGCCAACCGGGGCTACGCGGTGCTCCAGGTCAACTTCCGCGGCTCCAACGGGTTCGGCAAGGCCCACATGAAGGCCGCCATCGGCGAGTTCGCCGGGAAGATGCACGACGACCTCATCGACGCCGTGGACTGGGCCGTCGAGCAGGGCTACGCCGATCCGGACCGGGTCGCGATCCTGGGCGGCTCCTACGGCGGCTACGCCTCCCTGGTGGGGGTCACCTTCACCCCGGACCGCTTCGCCGCCGCCGTCGACGTCGTCGGCATCTCCGACCTGGCCAACTTCATGCGGACCCAGCCCGCGTTCGTCCGACCCTCGCTGGTCAACAACTGGTACCGCTACGTCGGCGACCCGGCCGTCCCCGAGCAGGAGGCGGACATGCGGGCCCGCTCGCCGATCAGCCGGGTGGACGAGATCCGCACGCCGCTGATGGTGGTGCAGGGCGCCAACGACGCCCGCGTTGTCAAGGCCGAGTCCGACCAGCTCGTGGACGGCCTGCGCGCACGCGGCGTGGACGTGGAGTACCTGGTCTTCGACGACGAGGGCCACGCCATCGTCAACACGGAGAACCTGATCACCATGTTCAGCGCCACCGAGCGCTTCCTTGCCCGGTACCTCGGAGGCCGGTGAACCCGTGAGCGGTCACGGCCGCGCCTCCGGCCCCGTCGACGCCCGCGAGGGGAGGCAGCCGACGAGCCCGCCGGAGTGACGACCGCCCGAACTCCATCTCCTCAGACCGATGTCGTGGACCTACGGAAAGGACGGCCTTCATGATGGCCGCGAACCGAGGCAGGATCGTTCGACCGCTGGGCGCGTTCGAGCGGACCATCGACCTCTACATGCACCGCAACCCGGTCCAGTTCTCCCTGGTCGCCGAGCTGGACCGCCGGGAGTCGCCGGGAACGCTGGCCCCGGCGCTGAGGGCGTTACAGGACCGGCACCCGCTGCTCGCGGTCGCGGTGGACCGCACCGGGCCGGAGGCCGTGTTCCGGGAGTCGGAGGGCGCGATCCCCCTGGAGGTGGCCGCGGACGGCACCCCGTGGCAGGCCGTCGTCGCCGCCGAGCAGACGCGGCCGATCTCCCCGATGCCCGGGCCCCTGGCGCGTGCCGTGCTCGTCCCCGGGGAGTCGGGGGCCGGCGCCGTGGTGCTCACGTTCGCCCACCAGATCGCCGACGGCGTCGGCGGCCTGCGGGCCCTGCTGGACCTGGTGGCGGCCCTGGGCGGCGAGGACCTGGCGCGCAGCGGTGTCCCGAAGACGCAGGAGGACCTGCTCGCCCGCACCGGCCAGGCCGCGGACGACGGCGGCACCGCGGCCGGTACGCCCCCGGAGGAGGACGAGCGCATGAACGCCGTCGGCGAACTCGTGCCGTTCTCCGGGCGGGTGCCGCACGTCGACGCCCTCGCCCTGGACCGGGGGTTGACCGAGCGGCTCGTCCGCCGCTGCCGCCTGGAGCACACGTCGGTCCACGCCGCGCTCTGCGCCGCCGCCGCGACGGTGCTCCACCAGGAGGGGCGCGAGTTCGTGCGAATCCTCAGCCCGATGGACCTGCGGCGCGCGGTCGGACTGCCCGACGAGGTGGCGATCCGGTTCGCGGGCGCCCGGACGTCGAGCACCGCGGACGGGGCGAAGGACTTCTGGGCGCTCGCCCGCCGGACCAGCGGATCGCTCTCCCACCTGCGCGCGCCGAGCGCGCTCAGGGCCGGTGCCGCGGCCGTCGCGGAACATGCTCCCGAGGGTCCCGGCGACGCCGAGGCGATGATGGCCGCCGCCACCGCGGCCGACATCCAGATCACCAACCTCGGGGTCGCGGGAGTTGCGGGGGGCGTGGGGGCCGCGGGGGGCATGGGAGTCGCGGGGGATGCAGAGGGCGTGGGAGTTGCGGGGGGCGTGGGGGTCACGGGGGGCGTGGGAGTCGCGGGGAATGCAGAGGGCGCGGAGGGCGCGGGGGCCGCGCACCCGGGCGGGCAGAGCCTGGACGCCCTCTCCGCCCTGTGGGGTCCCGCGCAGACCACGCAGCTGCGGGGAGAGCACGTCCTCGGTGTCGTCACCGTCGGCGGGCGGCTGCGGATGACGGAGCTGACCCACGACCCCGTCGCCGGGCTCGTGCCGCGGATGGGCGCCGTGCTGGCCGAGGCGTGCGCCGAGTCACCCCGCGGCTGAGCGGGTGTTCCCGGCTCCGGCTTCCGCATTCCGGGGTTTGAGGGGCCGGGGCTGGTGGAGCGGTACAGCCCCGGCCCGGCTTTGGGGCAGGGGGAGCGGTGGGGTTTCGGCCCCTGGAACCCGAGGCGCGGGGGACCGGTGGAGCCCCGGCCCGGGTCTGGCCGCCGGCCAGCAGGGGAACGGGCGGGTGCTTCGCCACGCGCCTCCCTGGGCAGCCGGGGACACCGGTCAGTAGGGGACGCGGTTACGCCCGACGAGGAACCACAGGATGGCCCCGATCAGGGGCGCGACGCAGACGAAGATGAGCCAGACGACCTTCATCGCCCCGTCCACCCGCGACGTGAGGATGCTGAACACCGCCGCGATGATCAGCACGACCGCCACCAGGGACACCACCGCGAACCCGACCAGCAGGAGGATCGGGATTCCGGTGGTGAGGAGGTCGGAGTCGTTCAGCGCCAGGAGTGACATGTCGTTCCCTTTCGAGGCTCGGGTCGGGCGTCGTGTCCCCGTTCGGCCGCGGCGGACGCGCGGACGGCCGGGCTCCCGACCGTCCGTTGGTCGGAGCCCGGCCGGGCGTCCCCGGAGGGACGAACACCACGCTAGGGGCGTGACCTGCGGGAGCGCATCCACCTGGGGGACCCACCGGGACGACTCCTAAGGCGGCACTCCGCGGGGGACGGGCGTCGCTTTGGTCGGTGCGCCGACCGACTTTCGTCGGTGCCTCCCGGGTCCGGGACGCGGTGCCCACGCCCTCCACGGTCAGCGCGCCCGTGTTGCCCGGAGCGGGACCGCTTGGCCGGGGCCGGGGCGGCGCCCCCGCTTCCGCCGGGGCGAACGTGTGCCGGAGAGCGGGGCCCGGACGGAGGCGCGGGCGCGGGGCGCGCCGACCCGGGGAGCTCAGACCGTCCGCGCGGGCGCCCGGCCCAGGAGAGCCGTGGCGAGCGCGGCCAGGGCCAGGGCGGTGGCCAGCCACAGGGCCGCGGCACCGCCCGCACCGTTCAGGACCAGGCCGCCCGCCAGCGCGCCGAGCGCGATGCTGCCGTTGAACACACCGACGAACATCGAAGAGACGGCCTCGCGTTCCTCGGGGGCCTTCCGGGGGGCGGAGTAGCCTCGATGCAGAGAGGGAGGACCACCATGACAGGACAGGGCAGAACACCAGGGCCCGACCACCCCATCACCGTCGAACCGGTCGGCGCGCGCGTGGTCGCGCGGGTGGGGGACCGGGTCGTCGCCGACACCGAGGCCGCGCTGGCGCTGCGAGAGGCCACTTACCCGCCGGTCCAGTACGTTCCGCTCGCCGACGTGGACCCCGGGGTGCTGCGGCCGAGCGGGACCACGACCTACTGCCCTTACAAGGGGACCGCCACCTACCGCACCCTCGCGGTCGGGGAGGGCGAGGAGCTGGTCGACGCGGTGTGGGCGTACGAGGAGCCCTACCCGGCGGTCGCGGAGATCGCCGGGCACGTCGCTTTCAGCCCTGACAAGATCCGGGTCACCGTCGAGTCCTGAGCGGGCACACGGCGGACGGCGCTCGCTGGAGATCGCCATCGGTTCGGGGACCGTCCGGTGCGAGAGCTGGTCGGGAGACCTGCGTCTGTCCGCCGGATGAGCCGCACACCGGTGTCGGGCGCCGTCATCGGCCGTGTTCGGCGGGCGCGGGACAGAGGCATTGACCTTCGGGAGAGAAGGTGAAGGTCGCACGGAACGCATCCTCTCCGAAGCGCACGGCGAGCAGGACCGGTTCGGGACGTGCGGGAGGCCAGGAGGGCTCGGTGCCGGGTCCAGTGCCGTTCCAGAGATGGAAGAACACCGCGGGCTGACGCGGGTCGTCGGTGAGGTAGCCCAGGGCCTTGCCGTAGAGGGGGTTGGTTCCGCCGCACAGGATCGACGGAGATCCGAACTCGGCGACCACGTCCGCCCACACGCGGTCGGTTCGCGCCCATTGGCGGGCGCTGCCGACGAGCTCCTCGTACGTTCTCGTGCCCAGGACGCGGTCGAGTCCCAGCCAACCCCGCTGGTGCGCGAACTCGGCGTAGACGGAGGCCATACCGTACTCGTGGTGGCCGCCCGGGAGTAGCTGTCCGAACACGCCCGTGACCCCGGTGGAGGACCACGCTCCGCGTTCCTCCAGAAGCCGCTGGTACCCGTCCCACGCCTGCGGTTCGCGCTCCATGAACAGCAGGTGGTCCACCAGCATGCGCAGGGCGAGCTCGCCCCCGTACATCCCGGGTCGCCGCAGAGCCGAATTCAGTTGGCCGACGAGGTGGGAGTGCATGTCGTCGGATGCCACAAGTGTTCTGGAAACGCCCATGCGTGCATTCTCTTCGCTGGGCGGCCCCGGTGGCTCCACGGAACTCCGGGCCGTTGTCAGGGCCCGGGGCGTTCGAATCGTCCTCACCCGCTCGAAGGCCTCAGGAAAACCCTCGGCCGGGGCTTGCACTTGACACTGGTGTCAACACCTAACGTCTCCTGCGGAAGGCGCGCCCCGGGTTCGAACAGCCCCACTGGTGCCGACGACGCCACACCCGCACCGACGGAGCCGTTCCCTCGTACCGCTCCGTACCACCCCGTACCGCTCGCCGCGACGGCTCCTCACCGCCGACGAGAACGGCGGACGGACGGAACCCCGGGCGCCGCCGACCATCGTCCCGGAACGCACGACGAGGAAATCCCACGGGGGAAGATCAGTGAACCGTAGACCACCGCTCTGGCTTTTCGTTCTTTTCGTCGTGCTCCTGGCGACGGCCACCGATGAGTTCATCATCGCCGGAATCCTGCCCGTGATAGCGGCGGACCTCGGCGTCTCCGCCGCGGCCGCAGGACAACTGGTCACGGTCTTCGCCGTGGTCTACGCCGCGGGCGCCCCGACGATGGCGGTCGCCCTGGAGCGGTACCCCAGACGCGCCGTGATGGTGACCGGCCTCGCCGTGTTCGCCCTGGCCAACGTCGGCGCGGCCGCCGCCCCCGAGTACTGGTCCCTGATGGCACTGCGCGCCGCGGCCGCCCTGTCCGCGGCCGTGGTCACCGCGGCCGCCTTCGCCACCGCTGCCTCCCGAGCCCCCGAAGGACAGCAGGGACGCTACCTCGCCGTCGTCACCGCCGGAATGACGGTCGCCCTCATCACCGGGGTCCCGCTCGGGGCCTGGCTGGGCGGGACGATCGGCTGGCGCGCCACGTTCCTGCTCCTGGCCGGAGTCGGCGCGGTCGCGGCCGTGGGACTGCTGCTCTGCGCTCCCGCCGTGCCGGGCGGTGCGCCCGCTCCGCTGCGCGATCGGCTGCGTCCCCTGGCGTCCCCGGCGGTTCTGCGCTGCGTGCTCATCACGTTCCTCGCCGCCAGCGGCGGACTGATGTTCTACAGCTACCTGTCCGTCTACGCCGCCCGGGTCTCCTCGGACTCCCACACCCTGCTGACCGTGCTGCTGTTCCTCGTCGGGGTCGCCGGCTTCGCCGGGGCCCTGCTGAGCGGGCGGTGGGCCGACTCGATGGGACCCCAGCGGGCCCTGCGCGCCGTCATCGGCGGCCACGCGGTCACCCTGGCCCTGTTGGCGGCGCTGGCCCTCAGCGGTCTGGGGAACCCGGTCGTGCTCGGTGCGCTCGTCGCCCTGTGGGGGGTGTTCGCCTGGGGGCTCAACCCGCCGGTCCAGGGCAGCGTGCTGGCGGCCGCCGGTCCCGAGAACGGCATGACCGCGCTGGCCGTGAACATCGCCGGACTCTACCTGGGCACCGGGGTCGCCGGAGCCCTGGGCGGCGTCGTCATCGCACTGGCCGGTGTCACCTGGCTTCCGGTGGCCTCCACCGTGCTCATGCTGGCCTCGCTGTCGCTCACCCTGCGCCCGGCCCGGGAGAACCCGCCCGCCTCCGAGGGCGTCGCGGCACCGCTTGCCGGGAAGCGGTCGGAGGTAGCCTGAGCGGGTGAGGATCGGAGAGCTTTCCGAACGTACCGGTGTCAGCCGAAGGTCACTGAGGTACTACGAGCAGCACGGCCTGCTGCGATCGGACAGGACCGACAAGGACTGGCGCGAGTACGACGCCACCGCCGTCATCCGGGTCCGCAACATCCGCGACCTGCTGGAGGCGGGGCTGACCGTCGCCGACCTGCAACCGGTCGCCCCCTGCCTGGACCAGGAACTCGACCCGGAGTACTGCCACCGGGCCCTGGAGATCTACCGCCGACGCCTGGGCGAACTGGACCGCCGGATCTCCGACCTCAGCGGTAACCGCGAGCGGCTCCTGGAGCGCATCGGCGGTGGAAGGCCCGCACGCCGCTGAGAGCGCGTCCGTGGACCTGACAGCCCGACGCGGCCCGCGTGGTCGTCCACACGGTCGGCCCACGGAGTTCCGGTGACACCGCAGGCGCTGTCGATTGCGGCCTGCGCCTTGACGGGTCCAGAGCACCCCGCGGCGCCGTGCCGACCGCGTCCCAGAACGCGCGGATGTCCGTGAGCGCGTCGGCGAAGGCGGTGCCGTCCAGTTCGGAGAGCGCGCGGTCGCGCTCGGCGGGCGGTATCAGCGACGCGGCCCAGGCGAGCAGCCGTGCGTAGTGCCGGGCACGTTCACGCGCGGCTCGTTCGTGCACCGACAACCCCGTCCTGCTCTCCCGCCGTGCGGATCTCCGAAGGCTACGGGCGGACCGAGCGGGGGACTCCCAGTGAGGACGGAGGGGATTGACGAACTTGTGTTAGTGAGTAACACTTCTTGCGTGGGGGTCGGTCGGAGGAGGGGCGGACATGGACCAGCGCACGCGCCGGAGGCAGCGCAACAGGGCCGCCGTCCAGGAGGCCGCCCTGCGCCTGTTCGAGCGGCAGGGCTACGAGGCGACCACGGTCGCCCAGATCGCCCGTGAGGCGGGCGTCTCGCACATGACCTTCTTCCGCTGTTTCCCCTCCAAGGAGGACGTGGTCCTGCGGGACGAGTACGACCCGATGCTGGAGGAGCTGGTCCGCGAGCAGCCCGACACGCTCCCGGCCGTCGAGCGGATCCACCGGGCCACGCTGGTCGGACTCGGCCGGGTCTACGAGCACGACCGGGAGGCGCTGTTCGCCCGGGCCCGCCTCCTGCTGTCCATCCCGGCCCTGCGCTCGCGCATCGGCGAGAACCTGGCCTCGGCGAGCACCGCCTTCGAACGCGGTCTGGCTCCGCCCGGCACCGAGCCCGACCCGGACCCGCCTGGAACCGAGGCTCCTGACCCGGCCCCGCCCGGCACCGAGCCCGACCAGGTCCCGTCCGGGAGTGAGGCCCCTGCCCCCGACCTGTCTCCGCCCGTGACCAAGCCCGACCTGGAGACCAGGGTCGTCGCCGCCGCCTGCTCGGCGGCGCTGTCGGAGGCCGTCATCGCCTGGGTCGACTCGGGTGGCGAGGACGAACTGCCCGCACTCGTGGACCGGGCCTTCCTCGCCCTGCGCGCCCCTTCACCCGCCCGCCACCGACCTTGAGGATCCCCATGGCCGACCAGGTCATCGCCGTCGAGGACCTCCGGGTCCGCTATCCGAACGCCGACCGGCCCGCGGTCGCGGGGATGAGCTTCTCCGTGGCCCGCGGCGAGGTCTTCGGGTTCCTCGGCCCCAGCGGCGCCGGAAAGTCCACGACCCAGAAGGTGCTCACCCGGCTGCTGCGCCGCTACGAGGGCGAGGTGCGCGTCCTCGGGCAGCCGCTGCGCGGCCGGGGCGCGGACTACTTCGAGCGCGTGGGCGTGGGCTTCGAGCTCCCGGCCGGGTTCGGCAGGCTCACCGCCCGCGAGAACCTCGCCGCCTTCGCCTCCCTCTACCGCGGCCCCGTCGAGGACCCCGGCGAACTCCTGGCCCGGGTGGACCTGGCCGACGCGGCCGACCGCAGGGTCGACGACCTGTCCAAGGGCATGCGCATGCGGCTCAACCTGGCCCGCGCGCTGGTCAACGGACCCGAACTCCTCTTCCTGGACGAACCCACCTCGGGCCAGGACCCGGTGCGCTCCGCCCTGCTGCGGGAGATCATCCGGGAGACGGCCGACCGGGGGTGCACGGTCTTCCTCACCACGCACGACATGGCCACCGCCGACCTGCTGTGCGACCGGGTCGCCTTCGTGGCCGGGGGCCGCATCGCCGCCGTGGACACCCCGCGCGGCTTCAAGCTCCGCTACGGCCGCCCCGGTCTCGTGGCCCGGGTACGCGGGCAGGCCCCCCGGGAGATGCCGATGGAAGCCCTGGCCGAGGACGCCGAACTCCTGGCGTCGCTGAGGCGGGGCGAGGTGGAGACGCTGCACACCCGCGAGGCCTCGCTGGACGAGGTCTTCGCGACGGTCACCCGGGAGAGGCTGTGAACCGCCTGTTCGCGGCCACCGCGCTGGAGTCGCGGGTCGGGCTGCGCTACGGCATCGTGCCCGTGGCCGCCGTCCTCGGCGTCGTGTGGACCCTGGTCCTGCTCGCGGTCCCCGCCGGGGCGGCCGGGACGGTGGCGTCCTACCTGCTCTTCCTCGACACGACGGGCTTCGGCGCGCTCTTCGCCGCGGCCCTGCTGCTCTTCGAACGCACCGAGGGAACGCGTTCGGCGCTGACGGTGACCCCGCTGCGCGCGGGGGAGGGGGTGGCGGCCCGGATCGCGGTGCTCACCGCGCTGACGCTGCTTATCGCCGTGCCGATGCTCGCGGCGGCGCTGCGGGGCCGGTTCGGGGACCTCGCGCAGGCGCTGCCGCCGGTTCTGGGCGGGGTGGCGCTCACCTGTCTGCTCCTGCTCACCGTGTGCCTGGCGTTGGGCGCCCGCGCCCGGGACCTGTCGGGCTTCCTCCTGGCGGCCCCGCTCACCGTCGCGCCGCTGGTCCTGGTCCCGCTCGTGCACGTCAGCGGGATCCTGGAGCACCCGCTCCTGTACGCGGTCCCGACCACTGTCGGCGCCGACCTCATCCGCCTGGGAACCGTGCCCGAGTCCCTCGACGCGTCGCCCGCGGCCCTGGCCGCGGGCACGGTCTACGCATTGGCGTGGGCGGCGGCCGGGACCGTCGCCGCCTCCCGTGCGGTCGAGCGCGGGGCGTCCCCCGCGCCCCGGCGACGGGCGAACGGCAGGGGTGCGAACGGCCAGGGCGCGGCCGGGTCGCTCCGGCCGGTCACCGAGTCCGCCAGGTCGATCGCCAGGCCAGCCCTGCCGGTCACCGGGTCCGCCCGTTCGGTCGCCAGGCCCGTGTGGCCAGCCATCGGGTCCGCCGGGTCGGTCACCGGACGCGGCGGCCTCCCGGCGATCGCGCGCTTCGCCCGCGTCGACCTCTTCGGCACGGGGCGCGACCCCCTGCTGCTGCTCATGCTCTGCGCCCCGGTGCTGCTCGCCCTGGTCATCCGCCTCCTCTTCCCCGTGGCGTCGGAGTTCCTCCTCGGCTCCTACGGGTTCGACCTCGCACCGCACACCCCCGTGGTCCTGGCGGCGCTGGTCCTGCTGCACGTGCCCATGATGTTCGGGGTGGTCGGCGGCCTGCGCGCCGTCGAGGACTCCGACGAGAACGTCCTGCTCGTGCTGCGCGCCTCGCCCGTCTCCGTGCCCGCCTACCTCGGCTACCGGACGGCCCTGGTCACCGCCCTGTCCCTGGCCGGGCTCGCGGCGGCCCTCCCCGTGAGCGGGCTCATGGCCTCCGGCTGGTCCGCGCCGGTCGCGGTCGCCCTCGTGCTCGCGGCCCTACAGGCACCGCTGCTGACGGCGTCGATGACGGCGCTGGCGGCGAACAAGGTGGAGGCCCTGGTCGTGGTCAAGGGCCTCGGCGCGCTCCTGGTCCTCACCCCCGTGGCGGCCTGGGTCCTGCCCGCGCCCTGGAACCTCCTGCTGCTGCCGCTCCCGCCGACCTGGCCCGCCCTGGCCCTGCCCGGCTACGACGCCGGGCCACTGGGACCGTGGTCGTGCCTGGCGGGCGGGGTCCCGGTCGCTACCGCCGCGCTGGCGCTCCTGCTGCGGCGCACCGCGCGGCGGATCGACGGCGCGTAGGCGAACGCTCGGCCGGGGAGGCGTCCCCGACCTGCGACGAGGCCGCGCACCGGGAACACCGGTCGCGCCCCCGACCCCGGATCCTCTCGGGGGCGGGGGCGCGATCACCAGGCTCCGCTCAGGCGGGCAGGTCGCGGCGGCGCAGCGCCCACAGCCCGGCAGCCGTGAGCACCGCGGCCAGCGCCGTCAGCAGCGGGTAGGCGGCCGAGGTCTCCCGGTAGTACGGATTGACGTGGGCGAAGGGCGAGACCAGCACGAACACCACGTCCGGCACCAGGTTCGCCTTCACGGCGATCTCGGTCAGGATCCCGACGGACAGGAACCCCCAGCCCACCGCCGCGCACGCGCGCGGAACCGCCCCGTGGGCCAGGAGGGTGACGGCCACGACCACCCACACGGCCGGGACCAGGGACAGCGTCAGCGCGGTGAAGCGCACGACGTCGGCCCACACCCGCTCACCGCCCGGACCCGCGCCCAGGCCCACCGCAACGCCCAGGGCGGCCAGCAGGACCACGGGCGCGGCGAAGGCCGCCGCGGCGTGCGCCAGCGCCCAGGCCGTCCGGCCGGTCGGCCCCGCGAGCAGCAGCTCCCCCGTTCCGGCGTTCTCCTCGGCGCGCACGCGCAGGGCCGTGAGCACGGCGTGGGCCGCGACGGGGAACACGAAGGCGAAGACGACGTAGACGAAGAAGGTGTCGGCGGGCGCCACGCCCATCTCGGCTGCCATCGCGCGCACCCACGGCATGTCGGCGTACTCGGCCATGGCCTCCGCGCCGGTGCGGCCCATCGCCAGCCCCATGACCGCGAGGGCGGCCGTCCACACCAGCACGGAATTCCGGTGGAGCCGCCAGACCAGGGCGGGCACCGACCGCAGCCACCCGGCCGCCCGCACTGGGCCGCCCCGCCGGGAGAACAGGGCGGAGCCCAGGTCGCGCCGGTCGGCCAGGGCGAACGCGGCCGCGACGGTCAGCGTGATCCAGGCCAGGACCGGGAGCAGGGCCCACCACCGCTCATCGGCGAAGGGGCGCACGTTCTCCAGCCACCCGTTGGGCACCGCCCACGTCAGCCACAGGGCGTCCCCGCCCGCCGCGGCGCCCGCACCGCGCACCATGTGCATGGCGTAGAACGCGCCCAGAGCCAGCCCCGCCGCGGTCCCCGGGCGGATGGTGCACTGCACCGCGACGGCGGCCAGGCCCGCGCCCACCCCCGCCGCGGCGGCGGTGACCAGGGCCAGCGCCACCGAACCCGCCACGGGCAGCCCCAGGGCGAGCAGGCCCGCCGCGACGGCGGCCGCCAGTACGGCCGCCGAGGCCAGCGCCACGGTCAGCGCGGCCGCCAGGCCCGCGTGTCTGCCCAGTGGTGCGCCTCCGAGCAGTTCGCTCCGGCCCGAGGCCTCCTCGGTACGGGTGCCGCGCACCACCAGCAGCACCGCGCCCAGGGCGGCGCACATGGTCGCGGCGGCGAACGCCTGCTGGGCGACCAGGGCCTCGGCGCTCGCGGCGAAGGCCCGACCCTGGAACAGGACGAACACGGGCACGCTCTGGAGCTGCTCCCACCGCTCCTGGCGCGCTTCGGGGGTGGGGTAGGTGGCGTCGGCCGCCGCCGCGCCGCCCAGGGCGATGCCGATCGTGGCGCTCAGCCACACCGCGACCAGGAGCCGGTCGCGGCGCAGGGAAAGCCGCACCAGGTGTCCCGTCCCGGCCGGTAGCGGGTGGAAGGCCGCGCGGGGAGACCGTGCGGCGGCGGGCGCGCTCATCGGATCCGCTCCGGGCGTTCGCCGCTCTGCTCGGCCGCGGTGTAGTGGCGCAGGAACAGCTCCTCCAGCGTGGGCGGCCGCACGGTCAGGTCGCGCACCCCCAGCCCGGCCAGGCGCGCGCACAGCGGTTCCAGAGCCGATGGCTCGGCGTGCAGGCGTACGCGTGAGCCCTCCACCGCCAGGTCGTGCACACCGGGCAGGGCGGCGAGTCCGTCGGGAGATCCGGTGAGTTCGGCGGTCACGGTCAGGCGGGACAGGTGGCGCAGTTCGGCCAGGGTTCCGCTCTCCACCGTGCGTCCGGCCCGGATGATGCTGACCCGGTCGCAGAGCGCCTCCACCTCGGACAGGATGTGGCTGGAGAGCAGGACGGTGCGTCCTCGGGCCCTCTCCTCGGCGACGGCGCGGCGGAAGGCCTCCTCCATGAGCGGGTCCAGACCCGACGTGGGCTCGTCCAGGACCAGGAGTTCGGTGTCGGCGGCCAACGCGGCCACCAGCGCCACCTTCTGTCGGTTGCCCTTGGAGTAGGCGCGGCCCCGGGTGCGCAGGTCCAGCGCGAAGCGGTCCACGAGTGCGGCGCGGCGCCGCGGGTCGGTCCCGCCGCGCACGCGGCCGAGCAGGTCCAGGATCTCCCCGCCGGAGAGCCCCGGCCACAGGGCGACGTCGCCCGGGACGTGGGCCAGCCGGCGGTGCAGGGCGGCGGCGTCCCGCCAGGGGTCGCCGCCGAGCAGGCGCGCGGTACCGGAGTCGGCTCGGACCAGACCGAGCAGGACGCGGATCGCCGTCGTCTTGCCCGCGCCGTTGGGCCCGAGGAAACCGTGCACCTCCCCGGTTCGTACGCGCAGATCCAGTCCGTCCAGGGCCCTGGTGGTCCCGAAACGCTTGGTCAGGCCCGCGACGTGGATCGCGTCCGTCATGGTTCTTCTCCCGGGGGGTTGGGATCGGGGTGGGGGAGGGCGTCGGCGATCCGCCGCCCCTGCTCGCCGGCGAAGAAGTCGGCCATCGCGGTGTAGACCCCGGCCATGGCCGCGCCCACGCGCGGAGCGTGTTCGGGGTCGAGCGAGTCGGCCGCCATGCGGCGGGACAGGTGGGCGTGCAGGACGAGCGTGCCCAGGTGCATGGCGCCCATGACCGCTGCGGTGTCGCGTGTGACCCGGGCTCCCGGCGGATAGCGGTCGGGCCAGTGCTCGCTGAGGAAGCGCTCGGCGAAGTCGGCGCCGGTGTCGAAGAACTCCGAGGCCGAGGCGGAGCCCTCCACCAGGGCGCGGGCGAGGTAACGGGTACTGGTGTGACTGGCCTGGTACATCGCCGCACCGAACCCCGGGGCGGACGCCTCCTCGCCCAGGCTGCTACGGGCCTGTTCGAGCAGGGTGCCGACGGCGTACGCGTCGCAGGCCGCGCGCAGGCCCTCCTTGGAACCGAAGTGGTGGCGGATCAGGCCGGTGGACACGCCCGCCTCGGCGGCGATGGCCTGGACGGTCGCGCCCTTGATCCCACGGTCGGCGAAGACCGCCAGGGCGGCGTCGCGGATGCGCGCCCGCCCGGTGAGGTCCTCGTTGGGGGGCGGTGGTGTGGAGCTCATGCCGTCAGACTACACGTTCATGTAGCGAACTACACGTTCGTATAGCACTTTTTGCCCAGGACCGACCGGCCGACGTGAAAGCAGGTGACTTCCGTGCTCTGAGGAACAGCGGTGCTTCCTGACCGGAAGGGCCACGCACGGAACGGCGAGGGTTACGCACGGAACGGCGGGGCCGAGCCCTGGGCGGTCAGCGGAATGGCCAGAACTGTTGCTGGTGTGTCACGAGAGCTCTGGCCTGCGATGACCTTGTACTTATAGCGAGGTTGGGCGGTCGAGACGCGCTATCAGTACAAGATCACGGCAGAGAGGGCAGGTCCGGCCGCCGGACGCGGCAGAGAGGGCCCCGCGCCCCTCCGCCGCCCGCCTCAGACCGGCTGGGCGAAGCGGGGCGTGCGCGCGAACAGGTCGGTCACCTCGCCCGACACCTCGAAGGGGTCCGTGCCCCGGCGGAAGACGATCGCCGGGCCCGGCGCGCCCGGCTGCACCGCGGTGCCTCCCACGGTCGCGCGGACCACGTCCGACCCCGCGCCCCGCACGCGCAGGTGCGTCCCCTCCCGCAGGCCCAGGACGTCCACGTCGTTGGCCTCCAGGAACTCCCCCAGCCGAATCTCGCGGGTCTCCCCCCGGTGCGTGGACCTGGGGTCGGCGTCCAGGTAGTGCGGGTTGATCTGGAACGGGACGAGCCCCAGCGCGGCGAAGGACGACGGCTCCACGATGGGCATGTCGTTGGTGGTGCGCAGCGTGGGCGCGGTGATGTTGGTGCCCGCGCTCGACCCCATGTAGGGCAGCCCGGCCAGGACGCGATCGCGCAGGTCGTCCAGGAGCCCGGTGCGCTGGAGGGCGGCCACGAGGCGGAACGTGTTGCCCCCGCCCACGAAGACGGCCTGCGCCTCGTCCAGGACCCGCGCGGCCCCGGCGTCCGCCGGGACCCCCGTCACGCGGACCCCGCGCGCCGCGAAGGCCTCGGCCACCCGCGCGGTGTAGGCGTCGTGGTCGCCTCCCGCGAACGGCACGAACGCGACCGCGTCCCGGCCGTCGAGGAAGGCCTCTACCTCCTCCCACGCGTGGTCGAGGTAGTCCCGGCCGTGGTTGGTCGAGTTGGAGAGGAGCAGCAGCTCGGGCATGGTCCCCCTTCAGGGAGCGGTCGGGCGCGGGGAGGGCCGGGAGCCGTGCCCCCGCCTCCAGTGGCGCGTGGGCGGTGCCGGGCGGCGGTTGGACAGCAGCCCGGTGAGGTCGTCGGCCGCGGCGCGCAGCGGCGCCAGGTGGTCGAGCAGGTCGTCGTCGTGGTCGGAGTGCCTGTTCTCCACCAGCGCCACGGAGCCGACCGGGCGCTTGCCGCCGAACACGGGGACGGCCAACGCGCGGGACGCGGCGTCGTACTCGCCCCGGGAGAGCGCGTAGCCCTGTTCGACGGCCGCGTCGAAGAGTTCCTCGACCTGCTGCTCGTCGAAGCCGAGGAGGACGTCGAGCGCCCGGTCGACCGTCTGGAGGGGACCGGTGCGTTCCGTGGAACCGGTGGACATGGAAGCCCACCCTACGTCCGCCGGAGGGCTCGGTATCCCGTTTTCGGAGGCTAACCGCCTGGTGCGGGAGCGCCGACGAGGTGCGGCGGCTCCAGGAGCTGTACGGCAGCATGTCCCACCTGCGCGGCGCGGGCGATCCCGCCGCCTCCTGAGGACCTGGGGTACTGGGGTTCTGGGGGCGCCGTCCCGCCCGGGCCACGGGGCGGGACGGCGCGCTGGAGGGCAGTGCTGAACCCGGTCCGGTCGCGGGGTGACCTCGCCGAGCCCGGGCTGCTCAACGTCCACGCCGGACGGGTCCCGCCGAGCGTGACACGCGCGCCGGACGCGGCGGGGCCCGCCGCGTCAGGACCACGGGACGGTCAGGCGTCGCCCAGGGTCGAGACGTCGATGACGAACCGGTACCGCACGTCCGAGGACAGCACCCGCTCCCAGGCCTCGTTGATCTGGTCGGCGCCGACGACCTCCACCTCGGGGGCGATGCCGTGCTCGGCGCAGAAGTCCAGCATCTCCTGGGTCTGGGCGATGCCGCCGATCTTGGAACCGGCGAACGAGCGGCGGTTCTCGAACAGCGTGAACAGGGTCACCGCCACCGGCTCCGGCGGCGCGCCCACGCTCACGATCGCGCCGTCCAGCGCCAGCAGGTTGAGGTAGGCGTCCAGGTCGATGGGCGCGCTGACCGTGTTGATGATCAGGTCGAAGGTGTTGGCCAGCCGCTCGAAGGTCTCCGGGTCGCTGGTGGCGTGGTAGTGGTCGGCGCCGAACCGCAGCCCGTCCTCGCGCTTCTTCAGGCTCTGGGAGAGCACCGTCACCTCCGCTCCCATGGCGTGGGCGAGCTTGACCGCCATGTGCCCCAGGCCGCCCAGCCCCACCACGGCCACCTTCCTCCCCGGCCCGGCGTTCCAGTTGCGCAGCGGGGAGTAGGTGGTGATCCCGGCGCACAGCAGCGGTGCGGCCTTCTCGAAGGGGATGGCCTCGGGGACGCGCAGCACGAAGTGCTCGTCCACCACGATGCGCTCGGAGTAGCCGCCCTGGGTCACGGTCCCGTCCCGGTCGGCGCCGTTGTAGGTGTCGGTGAAGCCGCGCAGGCAGTACTGCTCGACACCGGCCAGGCAGTTGGCGCACTCCCGGCAGGAGTCGACCATGCAGCCCACCCCCACCCGGTCGCCGACCTTGTGGCGGGTGACCTCGGCGCCCACCTGTGCGACCACACCGGCGATCTCGTGCCCCACGGTCAACGGATAGGGAACCTCGCCCCAGTCCCCGCGGACGGTGTGGATGTCGGAGTGGCAGATCCCCGCCCAGGCGATGTCGATCAGGACGTCCTTCGGGCCGACCTCCCTGCGCTCGATCGTGCCCGGCGCCAGGGGCGCGGTCGCCGACGAGGCCGTGTAGGCGTGAACGAGGGGCATGGATCTCCTCAGAAGAGTTCGTGTCGGATGTGCGTCGAACCCCGCGGGACGGCGCGGTCGGCCGTCCGGGCACGGGTCGACGGGGACGGCCGCGCATGCCG
Organism: Nocardiopsis synnemataformans DSM 44143; assembly: GCA_000340945.1. Classification (GTDB taxonomy): domain Bacteria; phylum Actinomycetota; class Actinomycetes; order Streptosporangiales; family Streptosporangiaceae; genus Nocardiopsis; species Nocardiopsis synnemataformans. Next base: position 16,902 of record ANAW01000242.1, read on the forward strand.
CGTCGACCGCCTCCAGCAGTCAAACACCCCGACGGCACGCGTGGGAGGCCCTGTCAGTGCCCGTCACGGCCGGCGGGCCGGCACGGTCTCCGTCGCACCGCCACCGCGCCGGAGCGGCACCCGGGAGAGGACGGCCCCAGGGCCTTTCCGGCCCGGGTGCGGCGCTCGACGCCCACGGACCGCCGAGGGCGGCTTCACCCCGATGCCCTTTCCGGCTAGCATGCGGCGCATGCCCGACTGGCCGCACGCCCTGGTCCTCCTCCCCGCCCGTGCCCTGAGCGCCGTCCACCGCTGCCGCCGATGCCAGCTCTGCCGGTCGCGCATGTCGTCGAAGACGTACGGGCGCCACAGCGCGCGCCGTCCCGCCGTCGAATTCCTGTTCCTGGACGGGTACACCGACTGGCGCGGGTACGCGCGCAACTGGGCGAGGCACCTCTGCGACCACTGCCGGGAGAGGAACGACGCCGCCGGTGCGGCCGTGCGGGAGAGGTCGGAACGGACACTCGCCGCCGCGGTGCGGCGGTACACGGCATGGTTGCGCGAGGCCCCCGTCCTGACCCGCCTTCCGGACGCGGTGGGCACCTTCGACGACCGCGGCCCGGACCCCTTCGTGGAGGTCCTGGACCTGGCCACGGTGGCGGACCAGTTCGCGCGCTACGCCTACGGCCACGAACGCTGGCTGCACCTGAACCACTACCACCCTCAGCACAGCTCCTCCAAGCGCATGCCGAAGACCTACGAGGACATGGCGATGCGCATCCTCTCCGGCGACCCCGACAGCCTGGACACGTGGGTGTGGACGGGTTCGGTCTTCCGCCTCGACGACGACAGGATCGCCCTGCACTGGCACACCCACTGGGAGAACCGCGCCGACTGATCCGGGAGGAAACGCCCCGGACCCCGAACCCCGGCGCCCGCGCGGACCCGCGCGCACGGTCACTCCGCCCGCACCGGGGCCAGCCCACGGCCTGCCCGACGAGGGCGGACCCGACGGGGGCGGAACCCCTCCTCCCGCCCTGTGCACAACCGGCCAGCCCGGGCCGTGGCGTGGGATGATGGCGCCCATGGCCGACAGGGACGCACAGCAGCAGCGGTTGCGCGACATCGCCGTCATCCGCCGTGTCCGTGACCGGATCGACCGCGAGTACGCCCAACCGCTCAACGTCGAGGCGCTGGCCCGCGGGGCGCACATGTCGGCAGGGCACCTGAGCAGGGAGTTCCGCCGTGTCTACGGGGAGTCGCCGTACTCCTACCTGATGACCCGGCGGATCGAACGGGCGATGACGCTGCTGCGCCGCGGGGACCTCAGCGTCACCGAGGTCTGCTTCGCGGTGGGCTCGTCCTCGCTGGGCACGTTCAGCACGAGGTTCACCGAACTGGTCGGCGTGCCGCCGAGCGTCTACCGCCGCGACCACTCGCGGGCGGCGGCGGGCATCCCGCCGTGCCTGGCCAAACAGGTGACCAGACCGGTCAGGAATCAAGAAGCGCGCGCCCTGTAGCCAGGCCTAGCGTTGGGGCATGGACATCACCATTCACCACGCCTTCCTGCCGCACACCGACGCCGAGGCCGCCCTGGCCTTCTACCGCGACGTCCTCGGGTTCGAGATCCGCAACGACGTCGGCTACGAGGACATGCGCTGGATCACCGTCGGGCCGGTCGGGCAGCCCGCAACCTCCATCGTGCTGCACCCGCCCGCGGTCGACCCCGGCGTCACCGAGGACGAGCGCCGCACCGTCCTGGAGCTGATGGCCAAGGGCACCTACACCGCGATCACCCTGGCCACCGACGACCTCGACGGCCTCTTCCAGCGCCTGGAGGCCGCCGGAGCGGACGTGGTCCAGGAGCCCATCGACCAGGACTACGGGGTCCGCGACTGCGCCTTCCGCGACCCGTCCGGCAACCTCGTGCGCATCAACCAGCGCACCTGAACGAGGCCCGCGAGGACCCCGGCGCATCCCTCCCACCGGCCCGGGCGCACGGCCGGGGTCACTCCGACCGTGCGCGGGTCCGCCTCACCTCGCGGTCCACGGCCCAGGCGTCGGCGACCGGGCCCAGGTGGCCCAGCTTGTCGGGGTTGGCCACCCCGCGGACGGTCTGGATCCGCCCGTCGAGCACGTCCAGGACCAGCGCCTGGAGGACCCTGCCGTCCCGGTCGCGCAGGAGCGCGCCGGGCTGGCCGTTGACCTCGTGCGGCTCCAACGCCACGCCGACCCGGAGCAGCTTGGGGAAGACCGCGCCCAGCAGTCGCGCCACGTTCGCCGCGCCCGCGACGGCCCTGGCCAGCTGCGGGGCCCTGCCGCCGCCGTCCCCGACCAGCTGCACGTCGGCGGCCAGCAGATCCCGCAGAGCGTCCACGTCGCCGTTCTCCAGCGCGTCGAAGAACCGCGTCGCCAGCTCCCGCTGCTCGCGGCGGTCCGCCGCGAACCTCGGTTGCCCGGTCGTCATGTGCCGCCGCGCCCGCACCAGAAGCTGTCGGCACGCCGACTCCGAACGCCCCACCGCCGCCGCGACCTCGTCGAACCCGAAGGCGAACACCTCCCGCAGCAGGAACACCGCCCGCTCCAGCGGGCTGAGCCGCTCCAGCAGCAGCAGCGCCGCCATCGACACCGAGTCGGCCAGCTCCGCCGACCGCGCCGGGTCCTGGTACGGATCGCTCAGCAGCGGCTCGGGGAACCACGGCCCGACGTACTCCTCCCGCCGCACCCGCGCCGAACGCAGCACGTCGATCGAGATCCGTGTCACCGCGGCCGACAGGAAGGCCTTGGTCGACGCGGGCCGGGTCGTCGAGCGGTCGAAGCGCAGCCACGTCTCCTGCACCGCGTCCTCGGCCTCGCTCACACTGCCCAGTATCCGGTAGGAGATCGAGAACAGCAGCGGCCGCAGCTCCTCGAAGTCCTCGACCTTGCTCACGCCGACCCGCCCCTTCCCGAAGACCTTCCGCCCGGCCGTACTCCTCGGCGCGGGCGGCTCGCGCTGACCGGCCCGACCGCGGGCGGGCCGGAGTGACACCCCGGGGCCCGGAACCGGCCGCCGGACCCCACCCCGGGAACCTAGTGGAACTGTCCGGGCTCGTAGTCGCCGGCCGGCTGCCGGGTGATGACGTTCAGCCGGTTCACCGCGTTCATGAACGAGACCAGCATGACCAGCGCGGTGAGCTGCTCCTCGTCGTGGTGCTTGGCGGCGCGCTCCCACACCTCGTCGCTGACCCCGTCGGCCGCGTCCGCGACGCGGGTGCCCTCCTCCGCCAACTCCAGCGCGGCCCGCTCGGCGTCGGTGAAGACCGTGGCCTCCCGCCACGCCGCGACCAGGTTCAGCCGCACGGCGCTCTCACCGGCAGCGGCGGCGTCCTTGGTGTGCATGTCGAGGCAGACGGCGCAGCCGTTGATCTGGCTCACGCGGAGCGCCACCAGTTCCTGCGTCGCGGTCGGCAGCGCCGAGTCCTTGAGCGCCCTGCCCACGGACATGAAGGGCTTGACGACCCTGCCGGCGGTCGGGCTGGTGAAGTAGTTCAGACGCGCGTCCATGGGGCGCTCCTTCGTGGTCGTCGTTGGCTACACTCCCTGAGACGAGGCAGCCCGACGCCCTGTGACACGGGTGGGTGTGACCTGGGTCTCTCCTCGCCTGTCCGGGTGCTGGCCGAGCTGCCCGGGGGCACGTCGGCCAGCACCCGGTTCCACGTCCTCCGGCACGGGAACGGACCATCAGCCGCCGTTGGACTGGCGGACCCCCTCGGCGAGCGCTTCGAAGGCGTAGACGAACCCGCCGTCGTCCCCGCTGACGGTCATGTAGGCGTCGGTCGTGCCCGGCGCGATGGCGACGTTGGTCGCCGAGTCCAGCCCCTCGGCGGCGTCGGCCGGGACGCTGACCGTCGTCAGGTGCTCGCCCAGCGGGCTGTACACGAAGATCCTCGGCTGGCCGTGGACGGCCTGGTAGAGGTTCCCGTCGGCGTCCACCGCGATGGAGTCGATCTGGCTCGTGCCGCCGTCGAAGTACAGGGCGGGGTGGGAGGCCTCCACCTCGGTCCCGTCCTCGTTGAGCGCGAGGTGGTCGACGCGGTTCGCGCCGTACTGGCCGACCCACAGGCCCGCGAAGTCCGCGCTGAACGAGATGCCGTTGGGCGCGGGCAGCTCCTCGGCCAGGACGGTCGCCTCCGCGGTGTCGTGGTCGATGCGCACGACCCTGCCCCGGGGCTCCCACGCCGGACCGTCGAACCCGGTCGAGTCGCTGACGTACATGTTCCCGGCCTCGTCGAAGGCCAGGTCGTCCGGCTGCATCGGAGCGCCGTCGACGTCCCCGGAGAAGAACGTGGTCCGGTCCTCGCCCTCCGGGGTGATGCTGTCGATCTTCCCCCCGGCGAAGTCGGTCAGGTACAGCCGGTCGTCGTGGGGGCTGAACTGCGCGGAGGTGTACGCGCTGGCGTCGTCGGTGAACACCGGGGTCACCTCCCGGGACCCGGTGTCCACCCTGAGCACCTTGGGCTCCCCGGCGGGGGCGGTGACGTCCACGACGACCAGGTGCCCGTCGGCGTCGAAGGTGGGGCCTTCGAGCAGGGTCATCCCCGTCTCCTCGTGGACGGAGGTCACCTGGACCAGGAGTTCGGCGGTGCGCTCGCCGCCGCCGTCCTCGCTGCCCTCGCTCGTGGCGGCGGGGGCGGCGCAC